>JAOPZQ010000287.1 GCA_025964075.1 Solirubrobacterales bacterium
GGGAACAGCTCCCGCAACGAGCAGGGCACCTGAAGCTGGCCGACCGCCGCCGTCGCCCCGAGCGGGCGGGTCAGGTACACGAAGAACAGCCCGCACTCGCCGCCGATGACCGCCTGCATCGCGAGCAGCACGACCGCCGAGCCGACGATCAGCGTGCCGCACTGGCGGAGGACCTCGGCGAAGAAGCGCATCGCGCCGGGCACGGCGACGAGCGCTCGGGCAGAGAACCCGGTCAGGTCGCCGACTTCGCGGACGGGAGACACGAGCCGGGCGAAGCCGGCAGGCAGGCGAATCGAGCCTCGCGCCGCCATCGCCTAGCGCACCGCCTGCGCTCCGGGGAACGCGCCCAGATAGGTCGAGTTGAACGCGTAGTTGAGGACCCAGATGATCACGAACGAGATCACCACGGCCTGGTTCACCGCGCGCCCGACGCCGAGCGGGCCGCCCTTGGCGTTCATTCCCTTGTAACAGCAGATGACGCCCACCACGGCGCCCGACAGGGTGGTCTTGACGAGGTTCGCGACCAGGTCGATGGTGTTGAAGCTGCGGTTGACGGCCTCGAAGTAGCCGCCGACGGTGGCGGTCACCTGGAGGTTCGCGAGCAGGATCGCGAACGTCTCGACGGTGATCACGAGGATCCCCAGCGCCGGCATCAGGACCGTCAGCGCGAGCACGCGCGGGGCGACGAGCTTGCGTACGGGATCGACGCCCATGACCTCCAGCGCGGAGAGCTCGTCGCGCACCTTGCGGGCGCCGAGGTCGGCGCACATGGCCGTGCCGGCGACCCCGGCGACGACCATCCCGGTGATCCACACCGCCTGCTCGCGCACGGTGGCGGGGCCGACGATCGCGGCGACGCGCGTGGGGTCGCCGAGCAGCTCGGCGATCAGCGAGCCCTGGACGCCCGGCGCCCCGTAGCCGAATCCGAACGCCGAGATCGCGGCCGGAATCGAGGCGCGCTTGGTCAGCGACCACGCCTGGTCGACGAACTCCCCGCGCCAGGCGAAGGGCGGCGTGACGAGGGCGCGCGCGGTCGCCGCCAGCAGCCTGAGGATGCCCCACGCCTGGCCGGCGGCCTGGAGCCACTTGGCCTGCTCGCGCGTCGGGGGCGCGTCATCCTGCACGGCGGGCGGCAGGGCGTGGGCGGGGGCCTCGATCGTCGTCACGCCGGGGTCACTCCATCCCGAGCGGTCCGCGCGCCTGCCCCGCGAGGAACTGGCGGACGAACGGGTTGCGCGACGTGAACATGTCGTCGCGATCGCCCGCCTGCACGATCTGGCCCTTCCAGAGCACGACGAGGTACTCGGCGATGCGCCGCGCGGAGGCGATGTCGTGGGTGATGACGATGTAGGTCCCGCCGTGCTCGGTGTGCATCTGCTGGATCAGCTCGCAGAGCAGCGCGGTGCGGACCGGGTCGAGCCCCGAGTCGGGCTCGTCGAACATCACGATCTCGGGATCGAGGACGAGCGCGCGCGCGAAGCCGGCGCGCTTGCGCATGCCTCCGGAGAGCTCCGAGGGCGCGCGGTCGCCGGCGCCGCTGAGCCCGACCTCGGCGAGCCGCTGGTGGACGACGGCCGCGATCTGCTCCTCCGAGTAGTCGGTGTGCTGCCGGAGCGGAAACGCGTCGTTGTCGTACACGTTCATCGACCCGAACAGCGCGCCGTCCTGGAAGAGGATCCCCACCCGGCGGCGCATCTCCAGGAGCTCGGACATACGCATCTCGGACACGGACCGGCCGTGCACCAGCACCTCGCCCTGGTCGGGGAACATCAGCCCGATCAGGTGTGAGATGAGCACGCTCTTGCCCGTCCCCGACGGGCCGAGCACGACGGTGATCATCCCCTCCGGGATCCCGACGTCGAGTCCGTTGAGCACCCGATTGCGCCCGAAGCTCTTGTACACGGCGCGGCACTCGATCGACCAGAAGTAACCCCGCTGCTCCTCGTCGAACCCGAGCGCGCCCTGGTGGAGCTCGTACTCGTAGTCGGCGGCCTTGTCGAGCAGCGCCTGCGTCTCGGGACTGAACTGCGACTCCTCGTCCTCCCCGTCACCGCCGTCGTGGGGCGCGACGCCGACCGCGCGGGCCGCGCGGGCCGCGGCCTCGGTCGCATGGCCGTTGATGTGCGCCGAGAGCTCTCGGATGATCGGCGCGACGCGGAGGAACTTGCGGACGGGGCCGCTCACTCGCACCCGCCCGCGGGCGATCGCCATCGCGAGGTTGAAGTGCTCGGACGACAGCCGCTCGAGGTCGGCGCTCGACATCGTCATGTCGACCTCGGCGTCGTCGGCGTCGCCGGTCGCGGCGATCCTCGAGCCGTCGAGGGTCAGCGTCAACGCCAGATCCGGCTCGTCGGCGAGCGAGATCCGCACGGTCGTGTGCGCGAGCCCCAACCGCTGCGCCAGATGCTCGTCGCGTGACGCGGACTCGATCGCCGCCCGGAGGCGCTCGAGCGACCGCTCGGCGCGCGCCCTCGCCTGCGTCGTCGCCTGACCCGCCGGGTCCCCCGGGGCGGCGGCGATCTGCTCGAGGAACGCCCGAGCCGCCTCGGCGCTGGCCGGCAGGCTCCAGACCGGGGCGTCGAGGCCGGGGGAGGGCGGGCGCTCGATTCCGTACTCCTCGCCGAGGCGCTCGGTGAGACGGTCGATGTAGCTCCACACGAACCGGCGCACCGCGTCGAGCGTCCGCGTGAGCTGCCGCTCGTCGTCCGCTCGGCGCTGGAACTCGGCCGCGGCCACCGGTCCGAGCATCGACACGCCGTACTCGTACGCCCGGAGGACCGGGGCGAAGCCGACGCCGCGCGAGCGCATGAAGCGGACGTACTCCAGCGCGTCCGACGGCGTCTCGTTCGCGGAGGCGGGAAGCCCGGCGCGGAGCATCGTGCAGATCTCGCGGATGTTCGACTCGCAGCTCGCGCGCGTCGCATCGACCGCCGGCTCGTCGTCGAGCGCGCCGATCTCGGGGAGCTGCTCGTGGATGTGCCGCGCCATCGCGACGGCGAGCTGCGGCACGATCTCGAGGAGGTTGGTCGCACACAGCCTGATCAGCTCCTCGTCGTGCGAGGAGAGGCCGGCCGGCGTCGCCTCCACGGTCGGGCTCACGCGCTCGTCACCCTGCGGATGTCCTCCCTGGCGTCCATCCCGGCGGCGAAAGCTATGGCCGCCCGCCCGCTACCTGAATAGGGTTTTGGACCAACCCCGGCATTCGCGGTTGGCGGAGGACCACAGCGCGGGCAGATGCCCCATGCGGTTGGGGGAATCCGACATGCGAGCGCCGGACCGGGCTGGGTCTCCGCCATAGCTGCCGCGCGCCGCCGGGGCGACGCTGTCTGCCGACCCGGAGAGGAGCCCATGCGCGGAACGACGATCAACGTGGATACCGGCGGCACGTTCACCGACGCGTTCGTGGTGCGCGACGGCCGGCGGTTCACGGTCAAGGTCCTGACCACGCCCCACGACCTCGCGGTCTGCTTCCGCGAGGTGATCGCGAAGGCCGCGGAGGCCGTCGGCGTCGGCGTCCCCGGGCTCCTGCGCGAGACCGCGACCGTCCGCTACGCGACGACTGTCGGAACGAACGCGATCATCCAGCGCAGCGGTCCCCGGCTCGGCCTGATCGCCGGTGAGGGCGGCGCGAACCTGTACTCCGGGAACGGCGGCGCCGACCGCGTGTTCGACCTCTTCCTCGAGCGCTCGATGGTCACGGAGGTACCCGGCGGCGACGGCGCGGCGGTCGTCGCGGCCGCGCGGTCGCTGCTCTCCGGGAGCGCGCGCGGCCTCGTGTGCGCGCTGCCCGCGGCCGACCGCGACCGCGGCGCCGAGCTCGCCGTGCGCGAGCAGTTCGAGCGCCACTACCCCAAGCACTGCCTCGACGCGGTGCCGCTCCTGCTCTCGCACGAGATCGCGCCGGACCGCGACGACTTCCGCCGCACCGTGACGGCGCTGTTCAACGCGTATGTCCACCCGGCCGTCGCCGACTTCCTCTACCGCGCCGAGGACCACCTGCGCGAGAACGGCTACCGCCGCCCGCTGCTCGTCGTGCACAACGACGGCGGCTGCGCCCGCGTGGCGAAGACGATCGCCGGGCGCACGTACAACTCCGGGCCGCTCGCGGGCCTGATGGGCGCGAAGGTGATCGCCGACCTCTACGGCATCGACCGCCTCCTGACGATGGACATGGGCGGCACGAGCCTCGACGTCGCGCTCGTCGTCGACGGGGAGGTGCCGCTGCGCGAGCACGGCGTCGTCGCGGGCGTCGAGGTCTCCTTCCCGCTCCCCGACCTCCTCGCGCTCGGCGCCGGCGGCGGCTCGATCGCGCACGCCGACGGCGGGAGCATCGCAGTCGGCCCGCACAGCGCGGGATCGAAGCCCGGGCCGGCGTGCTTCGGCTTCGGCGGTACCGAGCCGACGGTGACCGACGCCGACGTCGTCCTCGGCATCCTCCATCCCGACCGCTTCCTCGGCGGCACGATGCCGCTGGATCGCGGCCTCGCGGAGCGCGCGCTGGCGCGCCTCGGGGACGACCCCGCGGCGGTGGCGGCCGAGGTCCACCGGCGCCTGCACGAGGACATCGGCACCCGCGTCGCCGGCGAGCTGCGCACGCGCGGCCTCGACCCGGCCGAGACGGTGCTCCTGGCG
>JAOPZQ010000318.1 GCA_025964075.1 Solirubrobacterales bacterium
CGATTCCCGGGTTCTCGACCACGACGTGCTGCCCGCGCACGGCGTGCAGCTCCGGATCGGGCACGAGGTCGCGCGCTCCCGCCCCCGTGCAGTTCACGAGCACCTCGGCCTCGGCCGCGAGCTCGGCGAGCGAGGCGACGGTGCGTGGCTCGATCGAGATGCCGGCGCGGTCGAGGCGCGTTACGAGGTGCTCGAGGTAGCGGGGCATGTCCACGACCGGCACCTCCGTCCGGTACGCGCCGACGAACCCGGCGGGCGCGTGCCGCTCCTCGAACCGCGCCCCGGGGAAGATCTCCGGCGGCGGCGGGGCCGCCGTCCACCGCGACGCGAGGATGCCCGGCGCGATCCGCACGCCGGTCTCGGAGTCGTCCGCGAGCGCGCCCAGCTCCTGCCGGCTCACCTCGAGCCACCGCCGCACCTCGTCCGCCGGCTCCATGAAAGACGCGCCCCACAAGCCACCGGCCACCCGCGAGGTCGTCCGCTGCGGCGGCGCGGCGGCGAGGATCCGCACGGCATGGCCGGCCTCGGCGAGGCACACCGCGGTCGTGAGCCCGATGACACCGGCGCCGAGCACGAGGACGTCAGGGCTGCTCCTGGTGCCCACCCTCCTAGCCTAGTGTCGCCCACCGGAACGACGAGGGCCCGCCGGAGCGGGCCCTCGCAAGACAACCGATCGGGAGAGCGGAGCTAGGACTCCTTGCCGTCGTCCGGCACGTCGAGCTCGGCGAGCTCCTCGGCGAAGCCGGCGGACGAGCCGCCGTTGCCGGTGCCGATCTGCTCGAGATCGGACAGCTCCTGGTGGTCGAGGGCGCCGCCGAAGCCGGCGAGGCCGTCGCCCTCCTCGAGGCCGAGCTGGGCCGCCAGCTCCTCGTCGTCGAGGAGGCCGACGTCGTCCATGCCGCGGGGAAGGGGCTCCGAGGGCTCGATCTCGATCCGGCGGTAGCGCTTCAGGCCCGTGGCCGCCGGGATCAGCTTCCCGATGATCACGTTCTCCTTCAGCCCCGCGAGCGAGTCCTTCTTGCCCTCGAGCGCCGCGTCGGTCAGCACCTTCGTCGTCTCCTGGAAGGAGGCGGCGGAGAGGAACGAGTCCGTGTTCAGCGACGCCTTCGTGATCCCGAGGATGATCTCCTCGGCCTGGGCGGACTCGCCGCCGTCGGCGATCACCGCGTCGTTGATCTTCGCGTACTCGAACCGCTCGATGAACTGGCCGGGCAGCAGGTCCGTGTCGCCCTTCTGGTCGACCCGGACGCGCTTCATCATCTGCCGCGCGATCAGCTCGATGTGCTTGTCGTTGATGTCCACGCCCTGCGACTTGTAGACCTCCTGGACCTCCTTGACGAGGTACAGCTCGGTCTCCGTGCGGCCGCGGAGGGCGAGCAGCTCGGCCGGGTACAGGGAGCCCTCGTTGAGCTGCGTCCCCGGCTCGAGCTTCTGCCCGTTCTCCACGTAGAGCCGCGTGCGCCGCGGGAACGTGTGCCGGTGCTCCTCGCCGCCGTCGTCGGTGATGACGACGGTGAGAGCCTTGTCGGTCTCCTCGATCTCGACGTTGCCGCCGACCTCGGCGATCTTGGCGAGGCCCTTGGGCTTGCGCGCCTCGAACAGCTCCACGACGCGCGGCAGGCCGTGCGTGATGTCCGCGCCGGCGATGCCGCCGGTGTGGAACGTCCGCATGGTCAGCTGCGTGCCCGGCTCGCCGATCGACTGCGCGGCGATGATGCCCACCGCGTCGCCGATCTGGGCCAGCTTGCCCGTGGCCATCGACCGGCCGTAGCAGGCCTGGCACACGCCGGGGTTCGTCGTGCACTTGAGCACGGAGCGCACGGGCATCGGGATCCGCTCGCCGCGGTCGCGCGCGTCCGCGAAGGACTCGGCGATGTCGGCGAGCTCCGCCCGGTCGATCTCCTTGCCCTTCTCGACGATCACGCGGCCGCGCTTGGTCGCGATGTCCGCCGCGGCGATGCGGCCGATGAGCTGCTCGTTGGGCTGCCGGTCGCGCTTGAACGCGTCCAGCTCGACGTAGTCCTCCGTGCCGCAATCCTCGGCGCGGATGATCACGTCCTGGGCGACGTCGACCAGACGCCGCGTCAGGTAGCCCGAGTCGGCGGTGCGCAGCGCCGTGTCGGCCAGGCCCTTCCGGGCCCCGTGCGTCGAGATGAAGTACTCGAGCACGTCCAGGCCCTCCATGAAGTTGGCCCGGATCGGTCGCACGATGATCTCGCCCTTCGGGTTGGCCATGAGGCCGCGCATGCCGGCGAGCTGCCGGATCTGCTTGAAGGAGCCGCGCGCGCCGGAGTTGGCCATCATGAAGATCGGGTTCAGCCGGTGGAGGTTGTTCTCCATCGCCGTCGCGACCTCGTCGGTGGCCTCCGTCCACTGCTCGACCACGGCCTCCTTGCGCTCTTCCTCGGTGATCAGGCCGTCGTCGTACTGCTCCTGGATCCGCGAGACCTCGGCCTCGTACTTGCTCAGGATCTCCTGCTTGTTCGGCGGGACGACGACGTCGTTCTTCGAGATCGTGATGCCGGCCTGCGTCGCGTACTTGAACCCGAGGTCCTTGAACGCGTCGAGGACGAGCGCCACGAGCGGCGCGCCGTAGCCCTGCACGAGGTCGTCGATCGTCTTCGTGAGGTTGCGCTTCTTCATCGAGACGTTGACGAACTCGTACGTCGCGGGGTCGAAGTCCGCACCCATGTGCTCGGCCAGGGCCCGCTCGATGCGGTCGTTGTAGATGATCCGGCCGACCGTGGTGAGGATGTGGCCGCGCTCCTTGCCGAGCTCGCGGAACTCCGCGAGGTCGTGGAGCTTCACAACGCCGTGCTCGTAGGCCCACTCCGCCTCCTGGGCGGTGCGGTACACGTGCGGACGCGGGGTGCTCGCCGGCCACTTGTCGGTGACGAGCGCCTCCTGCAGGTCGTCGAGCTCCTGCTCCTCGGGCCCGTAGGTGAGGTAGTAGGCGCCCAGCACGATGTCCTGCGTCGGCGTCGCCAGCGGCGCGCCGTGCGCCGGGGACAGGATGTTGTTCGAGGACAGCATCAGGATGCGGGCCTCGGCCTGGGCCTCCGCGGACAGCGGCAGGTGGACCGCCATCTGGTCGCCGTCGAAGTCCGCGTTGAACGCGTGGCAGACCAGCGGGTGGACCTGGATCGCCTTGCCCTCCACGAGCACGGGCTCGAACGCCTGGATGCCCAGGCGATGGAGCGTCGGCGCGCGGTTCAGCAGCACCGGGTGCTCGTGGATGACCTCCTCGAGCACGTCCCACACCTCGGGGATCATCGAGTCGACCATCTTCTTGGCCGCCTTGATGTTCTGGGCCGCCTTGCGCTCGACGAGCCGCGCCATGATGAACGGCTTGAACAGCTCGAGCGCCATGAGCTTCGGCAGGCCGCACTGGTGCAGGCGCAGCGACGGGCCGGACACGATGACCGAGCGGCCCGAGTAGTCGACGCGCTTGCCGAGCAGGTTCTGGCGGAACCGGCCCTGCTTGCCCTTGAGCATGTCGGAGAGCGACTTCAGCGGACGGTTGCCCGGGCCCGTGACGGGCCGGCCGCGGCGGCCGTTGTCGAACAGCGCGTCGACGGCCTCCTGCAGCATGCGCTTCTCGTTGTTGACGATGATCTCGGGCGCGCCGAGGTCGAGCAGCCGCTTGAGGCGGTTGTTGCGGTTGATGA
>JAOPZQ010000320.1 GCA_025964075.1 Solirubrobacterales bacterium
GCCCTCGGCTTCGCGCACGGCCGCGATCGCCGCCTCCACTTGGCCCTTGGCGCCATGCGAAGCGACGCGGACCGACTGTGGCTCGAACCGCCGGGCCGGGAGCCCGTAGCGCGCGGCGAACGCCGAGTGCGTGCGCCGCGCCCGGCCGTAGGCGGCCTGAAGCGGCCGGAACAGCTGCTCCTCGAGCCGCTCGGCCGTGTGGTCGTCGAGGTGCTCGTAGGCCTCGCCGAGATAGGCGAGCGCAAGGCCCAGCTCGTCGGCGGCGTCGCCGAGCGCGTTCAGCAGCTGCTGCCTGGCGTCGGCCTCGGTGTAACTCATGATTGGATGATGGCGCTCGCGCAACCACGAGGGGGAAAATGCATGGCGAAGCTGACGGAGCGGGAATCCGCACAGATCGATCGGGCGAACGCGTCGGGCGCCGCGCCGGTGGTGTTCGTCCACGGCCTGTGGCTGCTCCCGAGCAGCTGGGATCGCTGGGCCACCTTGTTCGAGGAGGCCGGCTACACGCCACTCGCGCCCGGCTGGCCGGACGATCCGGAGACCGTCGAGGAGGCTCGCGCGAAGCCCGAGGTCTTCGCCAAGAAGACGGTCGGGCAGGTCGCCGACCACTTCCAGGAGGTCATCTCCAAGCTGACGAAGAAGCCGGCCGTCGTCGGCCATTCGTTCGGCGGCCTGCTCGCGCAGATCCTCGCCGGCCGCGGGCTCTCCGCGGCGTCGGTGGCGATCGACCCGGCGCCCTTCCGCGGGGTGCTCCCGCTGCCGATCTCCGCGCTCCGGGCGGCCGCGCCGGCGCTCTCCAACCCCGCCAACCGCGGGCGCGCCGTCGCGCTCACGTACGAGCAGTTCCGGTACGGGTGGGCCAACGCGCTCAGCGAGGACGAGGCTCGGGAGCTCCACGCCACGTTCTCCGTGCCCGCGCCCGGCGCACCGCTCTTCCAAGCGGCGACGGCCAACCTCAACCCGTGGACGGAGGCGAAGGTGGACACCGGGAACCCCGAACGCGGGCCGCTGCTGATCGTCTCCGGGGAGAAGGACCATACGGTGCCCTGGGCGATCGCGAACGCCTCGTTCAAGCGCCAGCGGCACAACCCCGGCGTGACGGAGGTCGTCGAGATCCCGAACCGCGGGCACGCGCTGACGATCGACAGCGGCTGGCGCGAGGTCGCCGACAAGGCGCTCGCCTTCGTCAAGCGGTTCGTGTAGCCGGCGCTACATCCGCAGGTACGACGCGCCGTTGACGTCGAGCACGGCGCCGCTCGCCATGGCCGCGTCGGCGGAGGCGAGGAAGACGATCGCGGCGGCGACCTCATCCGGGGTCGCGACCCGGCCGAGCGGGCTCTCCGCGCGCCGCTCGACGCCCGTGTCCCCCACGAGCTCCTCCGCGGCCATGTCGGTCTCGGTGAATCCCGGCGCCACCGCGGTGACCGTGATGCCGCGGGGCCCGAGGGCCCGGGCCAACGACTGGCCGAACGCGATGATCCCCGCCTTGCTCGCGCCGTAGGCGGGCTGGCCCGGCTCGCCGCGGAACGCGCCCCGCGAGGAGACGTTGACGACGCGCCCGCCCTTGCCCATGTGCCTCACGGCGCACCACGTCACGTTCGCGGCCCCGACGAGGTTGACCGCGAGCGTGTCGTGCCACGCGCGCTGCCACTCGTCGTAGCTCGTCTCGTCGATCGGGTGCGCCACGAACAGGCCGGCGTTGTTCACGAGCACGTCCACGCCCCCGAGCCCGTCCGCGGCGGCGTCGACCATGCGCCGCACGGCGTCCGCGTCGCCGAGGTCGGCGCCGACGACCACGTGCCCCTCGCCCGGGAGGGCGGCTGCGACCTGCTCGGCGCCGTCGCGGTTTCGCCCGTAGTGGACCGCGACCCGGTCCCCGGCCGCCGCGAACGCCCGCGCGGTCGCCGCGCCGATGCCGCGGGAGGCTCCCGTCACGAGGACGGCGCGGGTCTCGGCCGCGCTTCTCATCCCGCCGTCAGCCACAAATGTTGCTCACCCCTCCCTAACGGTACTGAGCGGTCATGATGCTCATGTGAAAATGCCGACCCGCCGCTGGTTGAGCGGATGGTTCGTGAGCGCGGCGCTCGTCGCGGCGGTCACCGGCGTGCTCCTGCTGCTCGAGGGGCACACCCGGGTGTCGGGCCTGGTGGTGCTGTATCTGCTCGCGGTCGTGCCGGTCGCCGTGGTCTGGGGCGTGATGCACGCGCTGGTCGCGTCGGTGGCAAGCGCGGCGGTGTTCGACTACGTCTTCGTGCCGCCGCGGTATGGGTTCGAGCCGATCGACACGGGGGACTGGATCGGGCTCGCGGCGTTCGTGGTGGCGGCGCTGGTGACGAGCCGCCTGGCGACGCTGTCACGCGAGCGGGCGCGCGACTTGGAGCGGATCCTCGACCTTTCGCTCGACATGCTGTCCGTCTCCGGCGACGACGGCTACCTCAAGCGGGTGAACCCCGCCTTCGAGCGAACGCTCGGCTACTCGCGTCGCGAGCTGCTCTCCCGCCCGCTCCTCGAGTTCGTCCATCCCGACGACCGTGAGCGGGCGCGCGGGGAGATGAGCGGCGCGCTCGCCCGCGGCGAGGGCATCTTGCGCTTCGAGGATCGCTTCGTCAGCCGCGACGGGTCCGTGCGCTGGCTGGAGTGGAACGCGCGGCAGGTGCCCGAGCAAGGCCTCACCTACGCTGCTGCGCGGGACGTCACCGAGCGCCGGTTCTCCGAGGACCGACTGCGGGAGGCGCAGCGGATGGTCGAGGCCAGCCGCGACGAGCTCCGCGTGCTGGCCGACGAACAGGCCGCGTTGCGGCGAGTGGCCACGCTCGTCGCCCGCGGGGTCCCGCCGGCTGAGATCTTCTCGGCGGTCGCGGACGAGGTCGGCGCGCTCTTCGGCGCCGAGGAAGCC
>JAOPZQ010000328.1 GCA_025964075.1 Solirubrobacterales bacterium
GCGTCCATCGCGTCGGGGCCGCGGCCGGTGGCGTGCAGGTACTCGCTGGCCAGCAGCGCGGTGGCGGCGGGATCGACCGCGCCGATCGCCCGGTCGGCGAACGGCTCGAGCGCGGTGATCGCCGCGCCGTGGACGTCGGCCTCCGACGCCACGTCCCAGCTCACGACGAGCCCGACGTCGCTCAGTCCGGCCTGGACCTTCATCGACGCCAGCGCCAGCGCGTGCAGGCTGCCGTCGGTGACCTTCGTCACCTCGCGGAACAGCCCGCCCGCGGGCCCGGTGCCGAGCATGCTCGAGATGCTGCGCCCGTCGCGCTCGTCGTTGGCGGCGAGCGTCACGCTGTCGACGTCGGCGCGCGTGAGGCCGGCGTCGGCGAGGGCGCCGGCGGTCACCCGGAAGACGAGCTCCTCGAACCGCTCGCCCTCCTCGCGCCAGGCCTGCGAGGCGCCGAGGACGGCGGGAGCGCGGTCGTCCGCGGTCATGCCGAGGCCCCCCGCTCCGCCTCGATCTGCTGGCGCAGCGTCCGGCGCATGATCTTGCCGGTCGTCGTCATCGGCAGCTCCTCCACGAAGCGGATCTCGCGCGGATACTGGTAGAAGGCGAGCCGGTGCTTGACGTGGTCCTTGAGCGCCCGGCTCAGGTCCTCGTCGGGGGCGGCGCCCGCCGCCGGCACGACGAACGCCATCACGGCCTGGCCGCGCAGCTCGTCGGACACTCCGATGACGGCCGACAATGCGACCCCGGGATGGCTCATCAGGCACTCCTCGATCTCGGTGGGTCCAATGCGATATCCCGCCGAGCCGATCAGGTCGTCCGTGCGGCCCTCGAACCACAGGTAGCCGTCCTCGTCGACCCGGCCGAGATCGCCGGAGCGCAGCCAGCCGCCGCGCGTCTTCTCGGCGGTCCGCTCCGGGTCGCGCCAGTACTCGCGGAACGCGGTCGCGCTCGGGAGCTTCAGCACGATCTCGCCCTGCTCGCCGGGGGCGACCGGGCGATCGTCCTCGCCGCGGATCTCGACCTCGAAGCCGGGATAGACCCTGCCCATCGAGCCGGGGCGCACGGGCCAGCGCTCGGAGCAGTTCCCGACGAAGAGGTTCGCCTCGGTCTGGCCGTAGAACTCGTTGATGACGACGCCGAGCTTCTCCTCCGTCCACGCCAGCAGCGACTCGCCGAGCGCCTCGCCGCCGCAGGCGATGCTCCGCATGTGAACGTCGGCCGGCGGGTCGCCCTCCTGGCGCATGCGCTTGAGCGCGGTCGGAGGGAGGAAGCTGCCGCGCACCTGGTGGCGCCCCATCAGCGTGTACGCCCACTCGGGCTCGAACTTGCGGCGCGAGGCGACGATCGGCCGGCCGCAGAACAGCGTCGGCAGGAGGGCGTCGATGATGCCGCCTCCCCAGGCCCAGTCGGCCGGCGTCCAGAAGCGGTCGTCGCCCCGGGGATAGAAGTTGTGCGAGAAGCGGAAGCCGGGCATGTTGCCGATGACCCAGCGGTGCATGTGGAGGACGCCCTTGGGGTTCCCGGTGGTGCCCGACGTGTAGAGGAGCAGCGCCGGGTCCTCGGCCGTGGTGGGGACCGCGGGCAGGGAGGGAGAGGCGTCGGCGATCGCGTCCTCGAAGCCGAGGAACCGCGGACCGCGCGTTCGCGTGCGCGCAGCCGCGGTTCCGTCGCCACCGACGACGAGCACGGCGACGATGCTGGGAAGGTCCTGGAGGAGGTCGCCGAGGCGGTCCAGTCCCTCCGCGTAGATGATCAGCGCGCGGGCCTCGGCGTGCTCGAGCCGGTAGGCGACCGCGTCGGGACCGAACTGGACCGACATCGGGGTGGTGACGAAGCCGGCCTTGTAGCAGGCGAAGTGGGTCGCCGCGACCTCCGCTCCCTGGGGCACCATGACCGCGACCCGGTCGCCCCGCTCGAGCCCGAGGCCGGTGAGCGCGTTGCCGAGCCGGGACGCCAGCGCGTCCATGTCGCCGAACGTGTACTCGCGCGGCTCGCCGTCGTCGTGGTCGGCGATCAGCGCGATCGCGTCCGCCGGATGACGCTCGATGCACGCGGCCGCCAGGTTGAACTCCGGCGGCACGGCCCACTCGAACCGGGCGCGGCTCTCGTCGTAGTCGCTGCCCGGCAGCTCGACGACGAGGTCGGGCTCGGCCAGCATCAAAAGGCCTCGCCCGGGACGTCGCTGGTCTCCCCGAGGCGGATGTCGCGCGCCGGCTTCTCGCCGTCGGCGTAGATCTCGACCTCGAGCAGCGTGCCGCACGACGGGCACGCGAACTCCCACATGCGCATGACCGTGTCGGCCATCTCGCGGACCTTCGTCCCCAGATCCTGCGCGCGCTCGGGCAGCGGCCACGACCGGGTGCTCGCGTGGTCCTTCCAGTTCTCGCTCGTCGGCGCGATCGGCTCGCCGCAGTGGTTGCACAGGAACGTGCGGTGGCCGTCGTCCAGGCGCAGGGGGGACCGGTACTCGGTCATCGGCTCGGGCTCGCGGGCGGGGGGCGTGCCGCCCAGGCGCTCCGTGCGGATCTCGTGCCGGCGCGCCACGGTCGCGGCCTCGTCGATCTCGCCCTGGGCGCCGAGCACGACGCCGTAGATCGCCGGGACGACGTCGGCGGTGATCATCTCGTTCTCGAGGTCCTCGGCCACCCGCCAGGGCTCCCGGAACAGCGGATCGCCCAGCCCGCTGCCGCCCGCGCCGTAGCAGCGGAAGATCGCGTCGGTGTCGATCTGGAGGTTCGTCGCGTGCGAAGGCGGAACGTCGCCCGAGCGCTCGAACTCGGGCTCGCGCAGGCGGGCCCCGACGTCCGTGACGGTGCCCGCGCCGAGGCCGCCGTGGAAGATCCGGTTGCCCGTGCCGCCGCCGGGATAGCCGCCGCCCGGCGCCCGCGAGGGCACGCGCGTGACGTTCGAGAACATCGTCAGCTGGGCGCGCTGCATGCCCTGCATCTGCCAGGCGCTGTCGATCCCCATGCCGCCGCGCCGGAAGCCGTGGCCGCCGGAGTTCGGGCAGAGCCGGCGATAGAAGTGCAGCGTCGAGGCCATCTCCTCGAGCTCGATGTCGAGCATCCGCGCGCCCGTCATGTCCTCGTAGCAGCCGCAGTCGCGGCCGTCGACGTTCGACTGCGCTCCGAGCCCGGTGCCGAGGCTGTCGAACGAGACCCAGACCTCGAAGACGCCGGCGTCGTTGACGCCCGAGACCACGTTGTGCGGGGCGACGTTCCCGCCGAGCCCGGCCGCCCGCCGGCGGATCTCCGGATCGTCGCTCAGCGCCACCGCCTTGTGCAGCGCGTCGTGGAAGGCGCGGAAGACCTTCGTGCCGGACTCCATGTGCCCGCACGAGGTCGCGGCGTTCTTGCTCGGGTTGAGCATCGTGCCCGGCTCGGACTTGACGATGCGCAGCGGCTTGTGCACGCCCGCGTTGATCGGCAGGTCCGGGAACAGCGTGCGGATCACGTCGCCGAGGATCCACCCGAGGAGGGCGGCGCGCGTCGCGTTGATGAAGCAGTTGGCCTCGGGCGGCGAGTCCGTGAGGTCGATCAGCATCTCGTCGCCGCGGATCGTCAGCGCCACCGAGAGCCGGTGGAGGGCCTCGACGCCGTGGCCGTCGTACTCGACCCAGTCCGTGGCCGTGTACGTGCCGTCCGGCAGCTTGCGGATGCGCTCGCGGGCGTGCTCCTCGCTGAGGCGCACGTTGATCGCGGCGTACTCGGCCACGGTGTCCGCGCCGTAGCGGTCGAACACCTCCTGGAGCCGCGACGACGTGGTGTTGTTGGCGGCGACGCAGCTGCGCAGGTCGTTGAGCGACTCCGGCATCCGCACGTTCGCGAGGTAGAGGTCGACGAAGTTCTTGTCCCACTCCCCGTGGCTGACGATCTTGATCAGCGGGAAGATGAAGCCCTCGCCGTAGCGGTCGTAGGAGCCCGGGATCCAGCCGCCGGCGGTGAGGCCGCCGAGGTCGAGGACGTGCACCGAGCTGTAGGCCCAGGCCACGAGCTCGTCGCCGGCGAAGATGGGCGTGATGACGCTCGGGTCGGCGGCGTGCAGCGGCGCGACCGTGTACGGGTCGTTGGCCGCGAAGTGGTCGCCCGGCTCGACCGTGGAGAGGTCGAGCGTGTCGAGGATGTTGCGCACGGCGTTCATCGCGCTGACGAAGTGCGGCGGCAGGTAGCTCGAGAACGCGATCACGTCGCCGTCGGCCGAGACCAGCGACGTGGAGAAGTCGTTCGCCTCGGTGACGATCGGGGAGCCCGAGCTGCGGTTCAGGGTGATCGCCGCCTCCTCGCACACCACCTCGAGGCGGCGGGCGATGACCTGGGCCAGGATCGGGTCGTACGTCGTGGTAGTGCTCACGATGCTCCTCCGCTCGCGCTCGTCGCCGCGAGCGCCGTCGGCATGGCCGTGTCGACCGTGAACACGTAGTTGCCGAGCTCGTCGATCTCGAGGCGGTCGCCCTCGGGGACGAAGAGGGTGGTGTCGACGTCGTCGACGAGGGCCGGGCCGGTGATCCGGGCGCCGGGCACGAGCGAGGGACCGTCGTAGGTCGTCGCCGCGACGGTGCCGCCGCGCACGCGGATCGTGCGCTCGCCCGAGGGCTCGACCGCCGCCGCGCGTCCGTTGCCGCCGCGCGGTTGCACCGGTGGCTTCTCGGTGATGCCGGAGGCCACCACGCGGGCGGTGTGCAGCACGATGGGGAAGCCGTCCCACGCGGCGCCCGCCCCGTACACACGCTCGTACTCCTCGACGAACCGCGCGCTCAGCGCCTCGCGCTCGTCCTCGGCGATCGGCGCGAGCGGCATCTCCATGGAGATCTCGAACGACTGCCCGACGAACTTCACGTCGGCCTCGCGGCGCACGGTGGTGTTGCTCTCGTCGAAGCCCTCGCGGCGCAGCGCCTCGACCGCCTGCTCCTGCAGCCGGTCGTACAGGGCGTTGATGTCGTCGACGTCGCCGGAGGCGAACCCCCACTCGGCCGTCGTCGCCTGGGCGTGGATCGCGTCGGCGAAGAGCAGCCCGTACGCGGAGAACGTCGCCGCGGCCCGCGGCATCACGAGGCGGGTGATCCCGAGCTCCGCGCACACCTCGGCGAGGAACAGGCCGGAGCCGCCCCCGTAGCCGATGACGGTGAAGTCGCGCGGATCGTAGCCGCGGCCGAGGGACACCTTGGCCATCGCGGTGCTCATGTGCGTGACGGCGATCTGGTGATACCCCGCGGCGATCTCCTCGAGCGAGCCTCCGAGCTGGGCGGCCACCGGTCGGAGCGCCTCGGCCGCCGCGTCGACGTCGAGGCGCACGGTGCCGCCCCAGAACTTGTCGGGGTCGATCAGACCGAGCAGGAGGTTGGCGTCGGTGAGCGTCGGCTCGCGGCCGCCGTTGCCGTAGCACGCCGGTCCCGGGTAGGCGCCCGCGCTCTGGGGGCCGACCCGGGGGAGGTTGCGCTCGTCGATCCACAGGATCGAGCCGCCGCCCGCCCCGATCGCGTGGATGTCCACCGAGGAGAGGCCCGTGAGCAGGCGGTTGATCGTCATGCGGTGCGCGTGGGTGGGCCGGCCGTCGCGGATCAGGGCGGTGTCGAAGCTCGTGCCGCCGAGGTCGGCCGTGATGATGTTCTCCTCGCCGAGCACCGAGGCGAAGTGGCTCGCCGCGACGACGCCGCCCACCGGCCCGCTGTGGCTCAGCCGGATCGGCTCGGACATGGCCTCCTCGGAGCTGATGTGGCCCCCGAGGGACTGCATGAAGCTGATGCGGCCGTCGGCCAGGCCGAGATCGCGGGTGCGATCGGTGAGCTTGCCGATGTAGGTCTCGGCGCCCTCGCTCACGAACGAGTTCAGGACCGCGGTGTTCATGCGCTCGTACTCGCGGATGCGCGGGTAGATCTCGCACGAGAGCGTCACGAACAGGTCCGGGTAGAGCTCGCGCACGATCTCGGCGGCCCGGCGCTCGTGCTCGGGATGGCGGAAGGCCCAGAGGAAGCAGACGGCGAGGGCCTCGATGCCCTCTTCCTCGACGAGGCGGGTGACCTCCCGGCGCACGTCGTCCTCGCCGAGCGGGACGAGCACGTCGCCCTGGCGGTTCACGCGCTCGTCGACCTCGGCCACGTGGCGCTGGCGCACGATGTCGGGAGGACGCGTCTCCTTCTGCAGGTCGAGCTGGATCTCCCGGATGCCGCGGTGGATGTAGATCTGCTGCTTGAAGCCGCGGGTCGTCAGCAGGCCCACCCGCCGCCCGCGCTGCTGCGCGATCGCGTTCGTCACGACGGTGGTGCCGTTGACGAAGCCGATGCAGCTCGACATCAGCTCCCCGAGGGTGGTGCCGAGCTCGGTGGCGGCGCTGTCGATCGCCGCGGTCACGCCCTCGGTGTAGTCGTCGGGCGTGGTCAGGGCCTTGGCGCGGACGATGTCGCCCGCCTCGCCGGCCACGACGACGTCCGTGAAGGTCCCTCCGATGTCAACGCCGACTCGATACATGCCCCGCATCGTGCGACGTGGCGGGGTGGGGCACAACGCCACGTTCGGCGTTCGCGGACCCTCCGAACAGAGGGTGCCGGATCGTCAGATCTCGATCGCGGAGCCGAGCAGCACCGTGCGGTGGCGCGGCAGCCGGAAGTACTCGACCGCGTCGGCGGCGATGTGCGCGGTCGCGAGGAACAACCGCTTGCGCCAGGGTGCCATGCCGGGCGCGTCGGTCAGCACGATCTCGATCTTCGAGAGGAAGTAGGTGATGTCGGAGAGGTCGATCGGCGTCTCGAGCCCCGTCGCGGCCGCCTGGCGCACGAGTGCGGGGATGTCGGGCTGCTCCTGGAAGCCGTAGCGCGCGACGACGAGGCTGATGCCGTCGTCGCGGTGGCAGACGTCGTCGATCGTCAGGCGCTCCGACTCGGGGACATAGGGGACGGTCTGGGGCTCGATCGAGACGATCACGACGCTCTCGTGCAGCACGTGGTTGTGCTCGACGTTCTCGCGCATCGCGAGCGGGGTCGTGCGCGTGCTCCGGTTGAGGAAGACCGCCGTGCCGGGCACGCGCCGGACCGGTGGCTGCATGATCCGCAGCAGCTCGACGAACTCCGTCAGCGCGCCCTCCTCGCGCTCCCGGTTGCGGGAGACGATCTTGCGCCCGTCGTGCCACGTCGAGAGGACCGTGTAGATCCCGATGCCGGTCGCGATCGGCAGCCAGCCTCCTTTGAAGATCTTCACGCTGTTCGCGCCGAGGAACGCGACGTCGACGGTGCCGAACAGCCCGCCGGCGAGCACCATCTGCCACGTGCGCCACCCGTTCCTCATCCGCATGAGCACGAGGAACAGGACCAGCGTGATCGTGATCGTCCCGGTCACGGCGATCCCGTACGCCGACGCGAGCTTCTGCGAGCGCTCGAAGGCGAAGACGAGGACGAGCACGGCCGCGAGCAGCGTCCAGTTCACGAACGGCACGTAGATCTGCCCGTGCCTCTCCGAGGTGTAGACGACGCGCAGGCGCGGCAGGTAACCGAGCTGGATGGCCTGCCGGGTGACCGAGAAGGCGCCCGAGATCACGGCCTGCGAGGCGATCACGGTGGCGACGCAGGCGAGCACGACCATCGGCACCCGGACCGAGTGCGGGACGAGCAGGTAGAACGGGTTCGCTGCGCCGCTCGGCCGCTGCAGGATCAGCGCTCCCTGGCCGAGGTAGTTGAGCGTCAGCGCCGGGAAGGCGACGAGCAGCCACGCCCGCCGGATCGGCCCGGCGCCGAAGTGGCCCATGTCCGCATAGAGCGCCTCCGCGCCGGTCACCGCGAGCACGACGCCGCCGAGCGCGAGGAACGCCGTCAGGCCGTCGTCGAGGAAGAACCGCGCGCCGTACGTCGGCGACAGCGCGCGCAGGATGCTCGGATGGTCGGCGATGCCGTGGACGCCGAGAGCGGCGATCACCGTGAACCAGACGAGCATCACGGGCCCGAACAGCCGGCCGACCGTCGCGGTGCCGCGGCTCTGCAAGGCGAACAGCCCGATCAGGATCGCCGCCGCGATCGGGACGACGAGGTTGTTGAGCGACGGCTGCACGATCTCGAGCCCCTCGACGGCCGAGAGCACGGAGATCGCCGGCGTGATCATCGAGTCGCCGAAGAACAACGCCGCGCCGAGGATCCCGAGCGCGACGAGCCTGGTCAGCGAGCGCGTCGGCCGGGACCTCACGCGCCCGAGCAACAGCGCGATCAGCGCCATGATGCCGCCCTCGCCGTCGTTGTCGGCGCGCATCACGAAGACGACGTACTTGAGCGTGACGACGATCACGACGGCCCAGAACACGAGCGAGATCACGCCGTAGACCGACGCGGCATCGACCCCGACCCGTCGGATGGCGTCGTGTCCGAACACGCTCTGGACCGCGTACAGCGGACTCGTGCCGATGTCGCCGAAGACGACGCCGAGCGCACCGACCGCCAGCGCGGTCTGGGAGAGGCGCTTGGCGCGGGCCTCGTGCATCCATGAGGACGCTAGTCGACAGCGTAGACTGGATCGCGCTCGCACCCTTCGCGTGCCCGAGTCCCTGATCGATCTGGCTGGCCTGAGGGTCGGTGCCGAGGCTTTCCTCGCCGCCGTGCTGAAGGCGGCCGCGCAGCCGATCTGGGTAGTGGATCCCGACGGACTGATCCGGTTCGCCAATCCCGCCGCGATCGCGGCGCTCGGCTACGACAGGGCGGACCAGCTGTTCGGGCGCGACCGCCACGAGACGATCCACTACCGGCACCCGGACGGGACCCCGTATCCCGCCGGAGACTGCCCGATGACGCTCCCTGGGGCGGCGCGCGAGACGGTCTCGAGCGATCTGGACTGGTTCGTCCGGCGCGACGGCTCGATGTTTCCCGTCTCGTACGTGTCGGTGCCGATCGAGATGCCGGGCGGTCGCGGCGCCGTGGTGGCCTTCGCCGACGTCGAGGACCGCTTGCGCGCCGAACGGGCGCTGCGCGAGCACGACGCGGTCCTCGGGGCGCAACAGGCCGCGCTCCGGCGGGTCGCGACGCTCGTGGCCGGCGGGGCGGCGTCGGCGGAGGTGTTCGCCGCGATCGCCAAGGAGGTCGGCCACGTGATCGGGCTCCCGCTGATCGCGGTGTGGCGCTACGAGTCCGACGGGGCGACGGCGACCGTGATCGGCGCCTGGGGCGAGCGTCCGCATCCGTTCCAGTCCGGTAGTCGCTGGCCGCTCGACGGCCCGACGATCTGCGCCCAGGTCCTCAAGACCGGCCGCCCCGCGCGGATCGACGACTTCGCGGAGCTCCCCGGCACGATCGCCGACGCCGCCCGCAACACCGGGATTCGCGCGTGCGCCGGTGCCCCGATCGTCGTCGACGGTCACGTCTGGGGCGTGATGTCGGCCGACTCGACCGCTCGTGAGCCTCTACCCGACGACACCGAGGATCGCCTCGCCGAGTTCACGGAGCTGGTCGCCACGGCGATCTCGAACGCCGCGAGCCGGGAGCAGCTCGCCCGGCTGGCGGACGAGCAGGCCGCGCTGCGGCGGGTGGCGACGCTGGTCGCGCAAGGTGTGCCTCCGAGCGAGCTCTTCGGCGCGGTCACCGAAGAGGTCGGCCGGCTGCTGCGCGCGGACCTGGCGGGGATGATCCGCTACGAGCCCGAGGACATGGTGGCTCCCGTGGCCGCCTGGGCCGCAGTGGGCGAGCACCCGGAGCTCCCGAATCGCTGGCCGACGGAGTCAGGCGATCCGGCGACACTGGTCGCGAAGACGCGCCGAGCCGTCCGGATCGATCACTGGGACGTCGTTCCCGGCCCGCTCGCCGCGTTCATCCGGAACGTCGGGATCGTCTCCTCGGTCGGCAGCCCGATCCTGGTCGACGGGCGCCTGTGGGGCGCGCTGGCCGTCCACTCGAAACGGGCCGGGCGGCTCGCGGCGGACACCGAGTCGCGCCTGGAGAACTTCACCGAGCTCGTCGCCACGGCCATGTCGAACGTCCAGGCGCGGGCCGAGGTGGATCGGCTCGCCGACGAGCAGGCAGCGCTACGGCGCGTCGCCACGCTGGTCGCGCGCGAGTCGTCGCCGGCGCAGGTCTTCGCCGCCGTCGCCGAAGAGCTCGAGCGGCTCCTGCGCGTCGAGCTGGCGACGATCTACCGCTACGAGAGCGACGGGACCGCGACCGTCGTTGCGGACCGGGGCGATCGTGACGCTCCGATCCTCGTTGGCACACGGATGAGCTTGGAGGGGGAGAACGTCACGGCGCTCGTGCTGCGAACCGGGCGGCCCGCGCGCATCGACGACTACGCGAACGTCACCGGTTCTCTCGGGACCTATGTCCGCGACCTGGGCATTCGCTCGGCGGTCGGCTGCCCGATCGTCGTCAGAGGACGGCTGTGGGGCGCGATGGTCGCCGGCACGCGGCAGCCGGAGCCGATGCCCGTCGGCATGGAGTCGCGCATACGGCAGTTCACCGAGCTGGTCGCCACGGCGATCTCGAACGTCCAGGCCTGGTCGGACCTCGCGGCGTCGCGGGCGCGGATCGTGGCAGCGGCCGACGAGGAGCGCCGGCGGGTGGTTCGCGACCTCCACGACGGGGCGCAGCAGCGGCTCGTCCACACCGTGATCACGCTGAAGCTGGCACGTCATGCGCTCGAGCGCGAGGAGAAGGACGCGCCCAGGCTCCTGGCCGAGGCGCTCCAGCAGGCGGAGCGGGCGAACGTCGAGTTGCGCGAGCTCGCGCACGGCATCCTCCCAGCGGTCCTCACCCGCGGCGGACTGCGCGCGGGCGTGGATGCGCTGGCGTCGCGGATGCCGCTCCCGGTCGATATCGACGTGTCCGTGGGCGGGCTCCCGGACGCGGTCGAGGCGACCGCCTACTTCGTGGTGGCCGAGGCGCTGACCAACGTCGCGAAACACGCTCGCGCCAGACACGCCGGGGTGTTGGCGCGCATCGAGGACGGCACGCTCGCGGTCCAGGTGCGGGACGACGGCGTCGGAGGCGCCCGGCCCGACGGGAGCGGTCTCCTGGGGCTCGCGGACCGGCTCGCCGTCCTCGACGGCCGGCTTCGGGTCGAGAGCCCGGCCGACGGCGGCACCCTCGTCGCGGCCGCCATCCCCCTCCCCGGTTAGCTCCCGGAGACGCGCTCGGCGCCGGCGGCGCCGTTCGCGGTACGCGTAGCCGGCGACGGAGCCGGCCGGTGCGGATCGTGGCGAGCGCCCGCGCGTGCAGCGCGGGTGAGCCTGGACGGCCACCACACTCGCCCGTCGAGCTCGATGACGAGCGCGGGGACGAGGATGGTGCGCACGAGCAGCGTGTCCAGGAGGACGCCGAAGGCGATCACGAAGCCGAGCTCGGTGAACCCGATCAGCGGCAGTGAGGCGAGCGCAGCGAACGTCCCGGCCAGGACGATGCCGGCCGACGTGATCACCGGACCGGTCATCGCGAGGCCCCGGATCACCCCGCGCCGGGTGCCGAGGTTCAACGCCTCCTCGCGGACGCGAGCCATCAGGAAGATGTTGTAGTCGATGCCGAGGGCGACGAGGAAGAGGAACGTGAACAGCACCAGCGAGGGATCCTCACCCGGATAGCCGAACGCGTGGTCGAACAGGAATGCCCCGGTGCCGAGAGCAGCGCCGTAGGAGAGCACGACGGTGGCGATGAGCAGCACCGGCGCGAAGAGCGAGCGCAGCATCAGTCCGAGAATCGCGAAGACGACGAGCAGGATCATCGGCACGATCACCTTCGTGTCGCGGGTCGCCGCGGCCCGCTGGTCGACTTCCTGGGCGGTCGGGCCGCCGACGAGCGTGCCCCTGCCGCCGGCCGCCTTGGCCACTGCGCGCAACGGCGCGATCAGGTCGAACGCCGACCGGCTCGAGGGGTTGGCGGTCAGCGTGGCGGTGAAGGACGCGCTGGCCGCGCCATGCTGCACCGGACCGACGGCTGCCACACCCGGCGCCCGTGCGACCGCTGCCCTGACCGCCGTGACGCGCCGGCCACCCGGCACGACCACCTGGGCGGGCGCGCTCATCCCGGCCGGATAGTGAGCGGCGACGACACCCTGGCCCGCAACCGACTCGACGTTCCCGCGAAACGAGTTGCCGCTCGTCAGGCCGGTGTTCAGCGACAGCGCGCCGAGGCACATGACGCACAGACCGGCCGTCGCGATCAGCGCGATCGAGCGGTGGCCGCGATCGACGCGATTGGCGATGGCCGTCCACCGCCGGTCCCCGTGCTCGTCCGCCGGCTCGCCCGAGTAGTGGGGCACGAACGGCCAGAAGATCCGGCGGCCGCAGATCGCCAGCAGAGCCGGCAGCAGTGTCAGCGCACTGAACGACGACAGCGCGATGCCGGTGGCGGCAACGGGGCCAAGGCTCCGGGTGCCGTTGGCGCGGGCGGCCAGCAGGCACAGGAGCGCAAGGATCACCGTGCCGGCGCTGGCGGCGATCACGGGCCCGGCATGACCGACCGCCGCGCGCATCGCGTCGTGGTGATCCCGGTGGCGGCGAAGCTCCTCGCGGTAGCGAGAGACGAGGAGCAGCGCATAGTCGGTTCCCGCGCCGAACACCAGGACCGTGAGGATGGCTGCCGCCTCGGCGTTGACGGTGACGCCCGCCCGCGTCAGCAGGTAGCCGAGCCCCTCGGAGCAGACTTCGGCGACCG
>JAOPZQ010000331.1 GCA_025964075.1 Solirubrobacterales bacterium
CTCGTCGCCGCAGCGACGCTGTCGGACCGCTACATCGCCGACCGCTTCCTGCCGGACAAGGCGATCGACCTCGTGGACGAGGCCGCGTCGCGGATCCGGATGGAGATCGACTCGAAGCCGACGGAGATCGACGAGGTCGACCGGCGCATCCTGCAGCTCGAGATCGAGCTCCAGTCGCTGGGCGACGACGACGATCCCGGCACCTCCGCGCGCCGCGACCAGCTCGAGCGCGCTCTCGCAGAGGAGCGCGAGCGCTCGGCGGCGATGCATGCCGAGTGGCAGCGCGAGAAGGAGACGATCGGGGCCGTCGGCGACATCCAGGAGCAGCTCGAGCAGGCTCGCACCGAGTACGAGCGCGCGGAGCGCGAGGCCGACCTCCAGCGCGCCGCCGAGCTTCGGTACGGCACGATCCCCGAGCTCGAGAAGAAGCTCGCCGAGGCCGAGTCGGTCGAGCGGACCGACGGCGCCGCGCCCAAGTACCTGAAGGAGGTCGTCGACGCCGAGGACGTCGCCGAGGTCGTGGCCAAGTGGACCGGCATCCCCGTCTCCCGGCTGATGGAGGGCGAGATCGAGAAGCTGATCCACATGGAGGAGCGCCTCCACGATCGAGTCATCGGGCAGGACGAGGCGGTCGAGGCCGTGGCCAACGCGCTGCGTCGCTCGCGGGCTGGCCTCTCGGACCCGAACCGGCCGATCGGCACGTTCCTCTTCATCGGCCCGACGGGGGTCGGCAAGACCGAGCTCGCCCGGGCGCTCGCGGAGTTCATGTTCGACTCCGAGCAGGCGATGATCCGCATCGACATGTCGGAGTACATGGAGAAGCACGCGGTCTCGCGCCTCGTCGGGGCGCCGCCCGGCTACGTCGGCTACGACGAGGGCGGCCAGCTGACCGAGGCGGTCCGCCGCCGGCCCTACTCCGTCGTCCTCCTCGACGAGATCGAGAAGGCCCACCAGGACGTGTTCAACATCCTGCTCCAGGTGATGGACGACGGGCGCCTGACCGACGGCCAGGGCCGCACGGTCGACTTCAAGAACACGGTGCTGATCATGACCTCGAACATCCCGGGCGGCCGCGCCGGAGTCGAGGCGCAGTTCCGCCCCGAGTTCGTCAACCGCCTCGACGACATCGTCGAGTTCCACTCGCTGACCCGCGAGCAGATCGGGCAGATCGTCGACGTCCAGGTCGAGAAGCTGATCAGCCGCGTGCGCGAGCGCGAGATCGAGGTCGAGCTCACCGGCGACGCCCGGACGCTCCTCGGCAACCTCGGCTACGACCCGACCTACGGCGCCCGCCCGCTCAAGCGGGTCATCCAGAAGCGCCTGGTCGACAAGCTGGCGCTGGCGATCCTCGGCGGCGAGTTCAAGCCCGGCGACACGGTGCGGGTCGACGCCGACGGCGGCGACCTCGTGTTCCTCAGGGCCGAGCAGGCGACGCCGGCGGCGGCGTAGCGCGGCCGCCGGAACTGCCGTCTAGAAGCCCAGCGCCCGACCGAGGGCGCTGGGCGCCGAGGCGCCGAATGCGCGCGAGCGGAACACGCGGCTGAACTGGTACTTGATCTCGTAGAGCGGCGTCTTGTTGGGCTTCGACTTCGAGTTGTTGAAGTGGTAGACCCACTCGCCGGCGTGGAAGGTCGTCGGGAGGAACTGGAGCCGCTTCTGCAGGAGCCCGCACGGGGCCTTCGCCGTCCCCAGCTTCTTCACGACCTTCTGGTGCCCGTGGTAGCTGTAGTGGGCATAGACCGGCTGGCCGTTGTTGAAGCCGTAGACCTTGTAGAGGACGCGACTGGTCGGGCGGCCGCGGTTCGGCAGATTGACCTTCGGCGTCACGACGGGGAATGCAGGGGAGTTCGCGGTGGCGCCGCTCTGGAGTCCCTTGGCGAGGACCGTCTCCGTCGCCTGGTTGTGGGTGCCGATGTCCGGCGCCGGCAAGCCGCCGCTCATCCCGCCCGCGCCGTCGGCGACCGCGGTGGTTATCGCCGTGGTGAAGTCGTTGTAGTAGAAGGCGACCTGCTCGCCCGGCGTGAAGCCCGTCGCCGTGATCGGCACGGAGGCGTTCTGGATCCCCACCCGGGGGCAGGGATCGTTGACCGTGATCGTGGCCGCGTGGGCCGCCGCCGGCGCAAGCGCCAGCGCGGCTCCCGCGAGGCCGAGGACCGCGGGACGGCGCAACATTTTGGTCATGCCTGAGCCCTCCTGTCTCAGTTCGAACGTGGGCGGATCGTGTCACAAGCCCCGCGGGTCGCGCGGACGCCGCTCAGCGGAGCGTCGTGTCGTACTCGATCCGGAGCTTGGCCTTCGAGTGGTACGCGCGCGAAGTGTCGAAGACGAGGCGCCACGCTCCGCGCTTCGCCCCCGCCGGGAAGAGGTGCGCGATCCTGGCGGTCCCGCGGCCGCAGCGGCCGCCGGTCTTCCGCACGCGGATCGTCCGCGCGGGCTTGGTCGAATGCGGCGGCAGGTAGTGCAGGAACACCGTCTTGCCGACCCAGCCGAAGAGCGACACCCTGACGGCGCGCCGAGCCGACCCGGTCGACGGCGTGATCGTCGCGTCGAAGTTGGTCAGGTCGATGGTCTGCTGGTCGGTCGTCGTCCCGTCGCTCACCGACACGGTGGCCTGCTTCTCCGTGTGTCCCAGAACGGGAGCGGGGAATTCACCGCTCGCCGAGCCGGTCGTGTCGGCGGCCCCGGTCGCGACCGATTGCCCGTCCAGGCTGACGGTGTAATGGGCGCCCGCCGCCATGCCGGCGAGGTTGTAGGGAATCGTCTGCGCGGTGTCCGCCGAGCTCGCGTAGACGCAGCCCGTCGGCACCGCGAGCTTGACCGCGGCATGCGCAGCGGCGGGGGCGGCGAGAGCCGCAACCCCTGTCACCAGCGCGACGCGGCGTACGTACCGTGTCCCCATCGACCCTCATCTTCCCGTACAAGAGCTACTTGAAGCAAGTCCGTTCCGGCGGCCGACCCGGGGATCGGGTACAAACCGGCGAGCGGAGGCGGACGGAAACGACAAGAGGAGGACGGCATGCCCACGTTCATCATGCTCTCCACGCTCACGCCGGAAGGCGTGCAGACCGTGAAGAACAACCCCAATCGGATCCGCGAGGTCAACAGCGAAGTCGAGCAGCTGGGGGCGACGGTCAAGGCCCAGTGGGCGACGCTCGGCCAGTTCGACTTCGTGAACATCGTCGAGGCGCCGGACGAGAAGACGATCGCCCGTGTGTCGCTTGAGCTCGGCTCGCGTGGCACCGCCCGCTACGAGACGCTGCAGGCGATCCCCATCGACGACTTCATCTCCGCGCTCTGAGCCGCAAACGCGTTCTGGTCGTCGGGTCCGGCGGGCGCGAGCACGCGCTCGTCCGCGCGCTGCTGCGCTCGCCGCAGCGCCCCGAGGTCCTGTGCGCACCGGGGAACGCGGGCATCGCCCGCGACGTGCCGCTGCTCGACCTCGATCCCGCGTACCTCGACGCGCTCGCCCGCGACGCCCAGGAGCAGCAGATCGACCTCGTCGTCGTCGGCCCCGAGGCGCCGCTCGTGGCCGGCGCGGTGGACGCGCTCGCGGCGGTCGGAGTCCCCGCGTTCGGGCCGTCGGCGGCGGCGGCTCGGCTCGAGGGCTCGAAGGCCTATGCCAAGGAGATCATGAACGCGGCGGGCATCCCGACTGCCGGTCACGCCGTCGTGCGCGGCGTCGACGAGGGCATGGCGGCGATCGCGCGCTATCCGGTGGTGATCAAGGCGGACGGGCTGGCCGCCGGCAAGGGCGTGATCATCGCCGCGGACGAGGCCGAGGCCCGGGGCGCCCTCGAGGAGATCCTCGTCGACCGACGGTTCGGCGCCCAGGAGGTCGTCGTCGAGGAGCACCTCGTCGGCGACGAGCTCTCGCTGCTCGCGCTGTGCGACGGCGAGCGCGCGGTCCCGATGGCGGCGGCGCGCGACTTCAAGCGCATCGGCGAGGGCGACACCGGCCCCAACACCGGCGGGATGGGCGCCTACTCGCCCGTCCCCGGGGTACCCGACGCGTTCGTGCGCGAGATCTGCGACCGCGTGCATCAGCCGGTCCTCGACGAGCTGGCGCGTCGCGGCACGCCGTTCCACGGCGTCCTCTACGCCGGCCTGATGCTCACCGACGACGGCCCGCGCGTCCTCGAGTTCAACGTGCGCTTCGGCGATCCCGAGACCCAGGCCGTGCTGCCCCGGCTCGACGACGACCTCCTCGACCTGCTGGAGCGCGCGGTCGTGCCCGGCGGCCTGCGCGGCATCGAGCTGCGCTGGCGCCCGGACACGGCGGTGTGCGTCGTGCTCGCCTCGCGCGGCTACCCGGCTTCCTCCTCGGTCGGCGACGAGATCGCCGGGCTGGACCGGGTGTCCGGCGGCGTCGAGGTCACCCACGCGGGGACCGCGGACGACGAGGGGCACATCGTCACCGCCGGCGGCCGCGTCCTCGGCGTGACGGCGCTCGCGGGCGATCCCGCCGCCGCCCGCGCCGCCGCGTATGCTGCCGCCGACGTGATCGAGTTCGACGGCAAGCAGCTGCGCCGGGACATCGCCGCGGCGCTGACGGGCGCATGACGACGGAGCCCCAGCGCCCGGGCACGCTCGCCGAGCCCGAGACCGAGCTCGAGGGCATCGAGGTCGACTCCCCGCGCGTGGGCATCGTCATGGGCTCGAAGAGCGACATGCCGGCGATGGAGAAGGCCGCGGACGAGCTCCGCGAGCGCGGCATCCTCCACGAGGTGCGCGTGATGTCCGCGCATCGCGACCCCGACAAGGTGGCCGACTACGCCCGCAACGCTCGCATGCGCGGCCTGCGCGTGATCATCGCCGGCGCGGGCCTGTCCGCCGCGCTCCCGGGCGTCGTCGCCGCGCACACCGACCTGCCGGTGATCGGAGTGCCGCTGACGAGCCGCACCTCCGTGGCGGGCGGCCTCGACGCGCTGCTCGCGATCGCCCAGATGCCGCCCGGCGTGCCGGTGGCCTGCGTGGGCGTCGACAACGCCCGCAACGCCGCCGTGCTTGCCGCGCGGATCCTCGCGAGCTGATCCTCAGCAGATCGTGATCGTGCCCTTGATGGTCTTCGTGACCTTGATCGTCTTGTGGTGCGTGCGCCGCACCCGCACGGTGACCTTGGCGGTGACCGTGTGCACCGAGCGGCTCGTGCCTCCGAGCGTCGCGACGACGAGGGTGAAGGGCCCACGCTTGACGGTGCTGAGCACGATGCCGTCGAGGCCGAAGACGACCTTCGTGACCGCGACGTGCTTGCCCTTGGCGACCTTGCGCTTGACCTTCGTGCCGACGAAGACCTTGAACGCCTGGCGGGCCTGGAGGCAGCTCTTCGGGACCTTGAGGGTGATGGAGACGCCGGAGAGGGCGCCGCCGCCCAGGCCCTTGCTCACCGTCTTGTTGGTGCCGGTATAGGCGGGCGGCGGCGTGCCGCCGCCTCCGCCACCACCGCCGGCCTGGTAGGGCGCGACCGCGGTGAAATTGGCGAGCTGGAGGCCGCCGCCATCGCGGAACGTGAGCCAGCCCTGACCGTCGTCCGCGGCGGCGACCTGGGCGTTGTCCTGGATCCCGTAGCCGGACCCGATGTTGGCGATGTCGGCAGTCGGCGCGAACGACGCGCCGGCGTTCGTCGAGGTGTAGAGCCGCATGACGCGAGCACTGTCACCGCCGCGGCTGGTGGGCCAGGCCACAGCCACGCGGCCGGACGGCGACTGCGCGATCGTGCCGCCGTCGAAGAGCCCCGTGGTGGGGTCGTTCCCGAGGCTGATGGGGGCGCCGAACGCCGTGCCGCCGTACTTGCGCACCGTCAGGACGGTCGGGTACGGGCTGGTCGAGGTCGCATACTCGTCGGCGGCGAGGAACAGCCCGCTGGCGCCGCCGGCGAGCTCCGGCCCGTTGCCGTTCGCGATCGCGGTCGGGCCGGTCCAGTTGGTCTCGAGCGTCTTCGGTCCGACGCCGTTGTAGCGGTAGAAGAGGAGCGGGTACTGCCCGGTCGAGGCGAGGTTCCAGTACGCGATCACCGGATTGCCGGACCCGTCGAGGCCCATCGTCGACCCGGCGACGCCGCCGTCGCCGGGCGAGGCGAACGTGAAGTTGCCCTGGTTGATCCCGAACGAGCTGAATCCGAGGCCGGGGTTGTTGGCGGCGACGAGGAAGTCGGTGCCCGACGGGATCGCGTTCGTCGGGTTGGTCTTGTTCGAGTACGGACCGGCTGTCGTGTTGCTGCCAGTGTTGATCGTGACTCCGCCGTCGAAGCTCAGGCCGCCGTTGGTCGACGTGTACTCGATGACGTCGTCCCGGACGTAGCGGGGCGCCATGACGTACACCGTGCTGCCCGAGCCGAGCACGGGGAAGGCGCCGGTGATCGCGTCACTGGAGCTCGTCGCTCCGGGGATCGGCAGTGACATCGGCGTCGCGCAGGTGCCGCCGCGCGGGATCTTGCAGAAGTACGCGTTGTCGGCTCCGGAACCGCCCGACGTGTGATGCGCCCACGCGATGTAAGCCGTACCGCTCGCGTCCTGAACCACCTTGCCGTTCGACGCGGGCGTCGCATCCAGCGTGAACAGGTTGCTCGCGCTGGCCGCTCCGGCGCTCACCGCCACCGCGGCGACCGTCGCGAGCGCGATCGACACGACTCGACGTGACTTGCTCATTTGGGTGCGACCTCCCGTCCTGGGCGCGCCCTGGCAGGAACCCTCCATCCCCCGCTCGGGCCTGGCAGAGGCGACCCTATCCGGCGCCGTCGCCGAGATGCAAGCGCGGCCGCGACAGTGTGGGCGAATAACGCCCGCCAGGCGGGTCTGTCTCGCCCCGACGGAGGGAGCCGCGCCCGGCGGGTTGTCACGCCCGCGTGCGCCCTCCTCCTTCGTGGCGGCCGTTTTCCGGGCCGCCGCCATAATCCTCCGCGGTGATTCCCCGCTACACCCGCCCCGAGCTCGGCGCGATCTGGACCGACGAGGCCCGCTTCGAGGCCATGCGCGAAGTCGAGGTCGCGGCGTGCGAGGAGATGGACGGCCCGACGCCCGCGGACCTCGCCGCCATCCGCGCCGCCACGTTCACCGTCGAGGCGATCGCCGAGCGCGAGCGCACCACCGACCACGACGTCGCCGCGTTCGTCGACGTGCTCGCGGAGTCCGCGGGCCCGTCCGGCCGGTGGATCCACTTCGGCCTCACGAGCTCGGACGTCCTCGACACCGGCCTGGCGCTCCAGCTCCGCCGCGCCGGGGAGCTCATCCTGCCCGGCGCCCGGCGCCTCGTCGACGTGCTCGCCGCGCGGGCGCGGGAGCACCGCGACACCGTCTGCGTCGGGCGCACGCACGGGATCCACGCCGAGCCGACGACGTTCGGCATCAAGCTCGCCGGCTTCGCCTTCGAGGCACACCGGAACGCCGAGCGGCTCGACCGCGCGTTCGCCCAGGTCGCCGTCGGCGCGCTCTCCGGGGCCGTCGGGACCTATGCCGCGACCTCTCCGGACTTCGAGCGCCGCGTCCTCGCCCGGCTCGACCTCGCGGCCGAGCCGGTCTCGACCCAGGTCGTCCCCCGCGACCGCCACGCGGACCTGCTGCAGGCGATCGCGCTCGCGGGCGCCGGCCTCGAGCGCCTGGCCACCGAGATCCGCCATCTCCAGCGGACCGAGGTCCGCGAGGTCGAGGAGCCGTTCCGCGCGGGCCAGAAGGGCTCGAGCGCGATGCCGCACAAGCGCAACCCGATCAAGGCCGAGCAGATCACCGGCCTGGCCCGTGTCCTGCGGGCGAACGCCACGGCCGGGCTCGAGAACGTCGCGCTCTGGCACGAGCGGGACATCTCGCACTCATCCGTCGAGCGGGTGATCCTGCCCGACTCGACGATCCTGATCGACTATCTCCAGCACCGGGCCGCCGCGCTCGTCGAGGGGATGACCGTGTATCCCGAGCGCATGCGCGAGAACCTCGAGCTCACGCACGGCGCGCTCTACTCCCAGCGCGTGCTGCTCGCGCTCGTCGGCGGCGGGATGGCGCGCGACGACGCGTACCGGATCGCCCAGCGCCTGGCGCAGCAGGCCTGGGACGAGGGCACGCCGCTGCGCGAGCTCCTCGCCGCCGAGCGCCCGGAGCTCGATCTCGACGAGATCTTCGACCCTTCCTACTTCACCCGCCACGCCGGCGAGATCGTCGGCCGGCTCGACGAGATCGCCTGATCCCGCGATGACCAGGCTCGCCGACGCCGACCTCTCCGAACGCATGGGCAAGGAGGAGGGCCTCGAGCGGCTGGGCGAGCTGCAGAAGCGCCTCCTCGAGCGGCGGCTCGAGTTCGGCGGGTTGATCGGGGACGGAAAGCTCGGCCCCGCGCTGTGCGTCGTGTTCGAGGGCTGGGACGCTTCGGGCAAGGGCGGGGCGATAAAGCGCCTCGTGGCCCCGCTCGACCCGCGCCACGTGACCGTCGCGCAGTTCGCCGCGCCGACCGAGCGGGAGAAGCGCCATCACTTCCTGTGGCGCTTCTGGCCCACCCTCCCCGGGCGCGGCGGGATGTGCGTGTTCGACCGCTCGTGGTACGGGCGCGTGCTGGTCGAAAGGGTCGAGGGCTTCGCCACCAAGGCGGAATGGAAGCGCGCCTACGACGAGATCGTCTCGTTCGAGGGCGGGCTGTGCGAGGACGGGATGATCCTCGTGAAGCTCTGGATGCACATCTCCCCCGAGGAGCAGCTGCGCCGGTTCCAGGCGCGCGAGAAGTCCGAGCTCAAGCGCTGGAAGCTCACCGACGAGGACTGGCGCAACCGCGAGAAGCGCCCCGCCTACGAGAAGGCGGTCGAGGACATGCTCGCGCGCACCGACCACGAGCTCGCGCCGTGGCACGTGATCCCGGGAGACTCGAAGCCGCTCGCCCGCGTGCGCGTCCTCGAGACCGTGCTCGACGCGATCGCGCAGCGGCGCTAGGGCTGGGTGTCCTCGAGCTCGCGGACGCTCACCTCGACGCCCTCCCCGGCGGCGAGGGCGTCCAGCGCCTCGAGGTCGGGTGCGCCCGCGACGTCCAGCAACATCACGTAGAGCGCCTCGTCCTCCTCGCCCGCCACCTGCGTGCGCAGCTCGACGATCGAGATCTCCTGCTCGGCCAGCGAGCGCGAGATCGCGTGGACGATCCCGGGGTGGTCGACGCCGTAGACCGTGATCACGTGCGTGGCCACCGGCGGCTCTGGTTGGTCGGGCTCCATCTCGGTCAGCAGCAGGCCCTCGAGCTCGACTCGCGCGGCCACGTCCTCCAGCGACGCGCGGATGACGGCGACGTCGGTGCCCGGCGGGGCCGCGAGCACGAACACGAAGGCGAAATGTCCGCTGAGGACGGCTGCCTGCGCGTCCTCGATGTTCACCCGGTGGGCAAGCAGAGCTTGGGTCACCTCGGCGACCACGCCCGGCCGATCGCGGCCGATCGCGCACAGCGCGAGCTGGGGCATACGGGGACCATAACTCCGCCCGGCCCCGCTGGTAGATTCGGGCTCGTGACTATCCTCGCCGATCTACCGCTGCTCGCCTCGGGCAAGGTTCGCGAGATCTACGACCTCGGGGAACGGCTGCTGCTCGTCGCCTCCGATCGCATCTCGACCTACGACGTCGTTCACCCGACGCCGATCCCCGACAAGGGCAAGGTCCTGACGGGGCTCTCGGTCTTCTGGTTCGAGCGGATCGCGGACATCGTCCCGACGCACCTGATCTCCGCGACCGAAGGCGTGCCGGACGAGGTCCGGGGCCGCGCGCTCGTGGTCGAGAGGCTCCAGATGATCCCGGTGGAGTGCGTGGTCCGCGGCTACATCACGGGCTCGGGGTGGAAGGACTACCAGGCCACGGGCCGTGTCAGCGGGATCGAGCTGCGGCCCGGCCTGCGCGAGTCCGAGCGCCTGCCCGAGCCGATCTTCACGCCCTCGACGAAGGCCGACGTCGGGCACGACGAGGCGATCGACATCCAGCGCGCGGCCGAGCTCGCCGGGTCGGCGGACCTGGCCGACGAGCTCGCCCGCGTCTCCCTCGCCGTCTACGAGCGCGCCGCCGAGCACGCGCGGGACCACGGCATCGTCCTCGCGGACACGAAGTTCGAGCTCGGCCTCGACTCGCAGGGAACGCTGACCCTCGGCGACGAGGTGCTGACGCCGGACTCCTCGCGCTTCTGGCCGCGCGAGAGCTACCGCTCCGGCCGGTCCCAGCCGAGCTTCGACAAGCAGTACGTGCGCGACTGGGCGAGCGGAACGGGCTGGGACAAGCGTCCGCCCGCGCCCGCGATCCCCCAGGACGTAGTCGCGCGCACGAGCGAGAAGTACATCCAGGCCTACGAGCTCATCACCGGCGAGCCGTTCTCCGCCTGGCTGGAGCGCACCGCTCCATGAGGGCGCGGGTGCTCGTGCGGCCCAAGGCGGGGATCCTCGACCCGCAGGGCCAGGCGGTCGAGCGGGCGCTCCCGGCCCTCGGCTTCGACGGCGTGCGCAACGTCCACGTCGGGCGGCTGATCGAGCTCGACGTCGAGGACGCCTCGCAGCTCCCGGAGATGTGCGAGAAGCTGCTCGCGAACCCGCTGATCGAGGACTACGAGATCGTCCAATGAGGACCGGCGTCGTGCGCTTCCCGGGCTCGTGCGACGACGTCGACGCCCTGCTCGCCGCCGAGATGGTGGGCGAGGCGGAGATCCTCTGGCACGGCGAGCACAACCTGCGGGGCGTCGACGCGATCGTCGTCCCCGGCGGCTTCTCCTACGGTGACTACCTGCGCCCCGGCGCGATCGCCCGCTTCTCGCCGGTCATGGAGTCGGTGATGGCGTTCGCCCGCGAGGGCGGCCCCGTGCTCGGCATCTGCAACGGCTTCCAGATCCTCTGCGAGGCCGGGATGCTGCCGGGCGCGCTCCTCACGAACGTCTCGCTCCAGTTCGTCTGCCGCCAGGTGACCGTGGAGGCGACGGGCGCGTCCAGCGCGTTCACCGGCGGCTTCGCGGCGGGCGCGCGGCTCTCGATCCCGGTGAAGCACACGACCGGCCGCTTCTACGCGCCGGCGGCGGAGCTCGACCGCCTCGAGCAAGCGGGCCAGGTCGTCCTGCGCTACGCGCCCGGCGAGAACCCGAACGGCTCGCTGCGGGACATCGCGGGCGTGTGCAACGAGACGGGAACGGTGATGGGCCTCATGCCCCATCCCGAGCACGCGGTCGACCCGCTGACCGGCTCGACCGACGGGCTGAAGCTCTTCCAAGCGCTCCGCGATCACGTTGGCAGCCTCCTCGCCGCCTAGGCACCGGGAACTCGGCCTCACCGACGCCGAGTACGAGCTCATCGTGGCGAAGCTCGGCCGCGAGCCGAACCCGGTCGAGCTCGCCATGTTCTCGCTCATGTGGAGCGAGCACTGCGCCTACAAGCACTCGAAGAAGCTCCTGCGGCGCCTTCCCACCGAGGGCCGGCGCGTGGTCATGGGGCCGGGCGAGAACGCCGGCGCCGTCGACGTCGGCGGCGGGCTCGCGGTCGCGTTCAAGGTCGAGTCGCACAACCACCCGAGCGCGGTCGAGCCGTTCCAGGGGGCGGCGACGGGCGTCGGCGGCATCCTCCGCGACGTGTTCGCGATCGGCGCTCGGCCGATCGCCGTGCTCGACTCGCTGCGCTTCGGCGAGCTCGAGTCCTCGCGCTCGCGCTACCTGCTCGAGCGCGCGGTGGCGGGGATCGGGCACTACGGCAACTCGGTCGGCGTCCCCACGGTCGGCGGCGAGATCTACTTCGAGGACCCCTACGAGCAGAACTGCCTCGTCAACGCGATGTGCCTCGGTCTGGCCGACAAGGAGACGCTGATCCGCAGCGCCGCCGCGGGCCCCGGCAACCTGATCGTGCTCTTCGGTGCCCTGACGGGACGCGACGGCATCGGCGGGGCTTCCGTTCTCGCCTCCGCCGAGCTCTCCGACGAGGACTCGGCCAAGCGGCCCTCGGTGCAGATCGGCGACCCCTTCACGGGCAAGAAGATCCTCGAGTGCTCGCTCGAGCTGCTCGCGCACGGGCTGCTCGTCTCGCTCCAGGACCTGGGCGCCGCCGGGCTCACCTCGTCGGCGGCCGAGATGGCGTCGAAGGGCGAGGTCGGGATCGACGTCGACGTCGCGCGGGTGCCCCTGCGCGAGGCCGACATGGAGCCGTTCGAGATCATGGTCTCCGAGTCGCAGGAGCGGATGCTCTGCGTGGTCGAGCCGTCCCGGCTCGAGGAGGTTCTCGCCGTGTGCGCCCGCTGGGAGGTCGCCGGCACCGCGATCGGCGAGGTCACCGAGAGCGGTCGCTTCCGGGTGCTGCGGGACGGCGACGTCGTCGGCGACATGCCCGTTCCCGCGCTGGTCGACGACTGCCCGCTCTACGACCTCGCTCCGGAGCCGCCCTCGGGCCCGCTCTACCCGGCGCCGCCGCGCCGGCTCGAGGGCGACGATCCCACCGAGGCGCTGCTCGCGCTGCTCGGGTCGGGGAACCTCGCCGACCGGCGTCCCGTGTTCGAGCAGTACGACTGCGTCGTGCAGTCGCGCACCGTGCGCCGCCCCGACGAGGCGGACGCCGCCGTGCTGGTGCTGCCGGGCGGGCAGGCGATCGCAGTCTCGATCGACGGCAACGGCCGGCGCGTCGCCTGCGACCCCGAGCGCGGCGCCGCCGAGGCCGTCTATGAGTGCGCCGCGAACCTCGCCTGCGTCGGCGCCGAGCCGATCGGCCTCACGAACTGCCTGAACTTCGGCAACCCGGAGAAGCCGCACGTCGCCTGGCAGCTCGAGCGGGCGGTCGAGGGACTGGCGACCGCGTGCGAGGCGCTCGGCGTGCCGGTGGTCGGCGGCAACGTGTCCCTGTACAACGAGGCGCCGACCGGCCCGATCTTCCCCACGCCGGTCGTCGGCATGGTCGGTCGGGTGCCCGACGCCGCCGGCGTCCCGCGGCTCGCGTTCGCCCACGACGGCGACGCGATCGCGATCGTCGGCGCGTTCGCGCCGTCGCTGGCGGGCTCGGAGGTCGCGAAGCTCCGCGGCGAGGCGCCGGAGGGACCGCTGCCCGACCTCGACCTCACGGCGCTGCGCAGCGCCCACGCCGCGGTGCGGGCCGCCGTCCGCGACGGCCGGGCGCGGAGCGCGCACGACATCGCCGAGGGC
>JAOPZQ010000337.1 GCA_025964075.1 Solirubrobacterales bacterium
TCGAGGACCCGGCGCTGGCGCTCGGTCAGCCGCGTCCCGGCCGCCACGGCGTCGCGGCCGTGGTCGGTGAGCGCCGCCTCGAGCACCATTCGCGGCCCGGCCCGCCGGGCGACGCCCGGCGGGAGCACGAGCGTCAGCGCCCGCGCCGGGGTCGAGACGTACTCGTCGGCGATCCACAGCGCGAGCTCGACGAGCTCTCGCGGAATCGCGCCGGCGCGCTCGAGCGGCTCCGCGAGCCGTTCGTCCGGCACGGCGGACTCGTCCGCGAGCCGCGTGACCACGCCGAGCGCGGTCCGGCCCCCGAACGGGACCGTGAGAACGGTGCCGACGCCCGTACCGTCGAGGCGCTTCGGGAGCCGGTAGTCGAACGGGCCGCGGAGGGCGCGGGCGGTGGTGATCGGCTCGATCTGGGCGATCGTGGGCACGGCCTGACCCTACGCTCTCGATCGGTTGCCACCGGGCCACCGGAAGCGGTTAAGGTTCGCCGCATGGACCTGGCTCCCGGCGAGCACCTCCTGTTCAAGGGCCACCCGTCGTGGCGGTCGATCCTCGGCTTCTACGTCAAGGGCCTGCTGCTCGCCGTCGTCGCCGCGGCGATCGCCGCCGGCGTCACGCGCATCGCCGACCACAAGGTGAAGTGGGCGATCGTCGCCGTCGTGTTCGTGGTCGTCTTCGCGCTCGTCGTGATCCTCGGCCTGCTCAAGCGGATCGGCACCACGTACACGATCTCGAACCAGCGCCTCTCGATCCGCCGCGGGATCGTCTCGCGCGAGCGCCAGGAGACGCGCCTCGACCGCGTGCAGAACGTGAACACGCGCCAGACCGCGTTCCAGCGGCTGATGCAGGTCGGCACCGTCGACTTCGACACCGCGGGGAGCGACGACTACGACTTCGCGTTCGCCGGCGTCGCCGACCCCGAGGACATCGCGAAGACGGTCGACCTCGCCCAGCGCGAGGCCGCCCAGGCCCTGGCGCCCAACCCGGCACCTGACACCGCGTAAACCAAAGGGGCCAGGCCCCTTTGGCGCCTACGCGGGCTGCTTCTCGGCCTCGAGCCCCGCGGCAGCGCGCAGCGTCGCGGCCTTGTCCGTCTTCTCCCACGTGAAGTCGTGGTCCTCGCGGCCGAAGTGGCCGTACGCCGCGGTCTTCTGGTAGATCGGACGGTGAAGCTTCAGGTACTCGCGGAACGCGCCGGGGCGCAGGTCGAAGTGCTCGTCGACGAGGGCGGCGAGCTTCGAGCGCGAGATCTTCTCGGTGCCGAACGTCTCGACCATCACCGACACGGGGTGCGCGACGCCGATCGCGTAGGCGACCTGCACCTCGGCCTTGTCGGCGAGTCCCGCGGCGACGATGTTCTTCGCCACGTAGCGCGCCGCGTAGGCGGCCGAGCGGTCGACCTTGGAGGGGTCCTTGCCGCTGAACGCGCCGCCGCCGTGGCGGGCCATGCCGCCGTAGGTGTCGACGATGATCTTGCGCCCGGTGAGCCCGCAGTCGCCCATCGGGCCGCCGATCACGAACCGGCCCGTCGGGTTGACGAGGAAGTTCTTCTGGAGCTTCCGGTCGTCGTAGAGGTCGCCGGGGAGGATCTTCTTGACGACCGTCTCCCACAGGTCGTCCTTGATCAGCGCCTCGGCGCCCTCGCGGTGCTGGGTCGAGATCAGGACCTTCTCGATCTCCACCGGCACGCCGTCGAGGTAGCGAACCGTGACCTGCGTCTTGCCGTCCGGACGCAGGTAGTTGAGCGTCTCCGCCTTGCGCACGTCCGCCAGGCGCTTGGCCAGCTTGTGGGCGAGCGCGATCGGCAGCGGCATCAGCTCGTCGGTCTCGTTGACCGCGAAGCCGAACATCATGCCCTGGTCGCCCGCGCCGGCGACGTCGAGACTGTCGTCGTCGCCCGGATCCGTGCGCGCCTCATAAGCCTGGTCCACGCCCTGGGCGATGTCCGGGGACTGCTTGTCGATGGCGTTGATGACCGCGCACGTGTTGCAGTCGAACCCGTACGTCGCGTTGTCGTAGCCGATGTCGCGCACGGTCCGCCGGGCGATCTCGGGGATGTCGACGTAGGTGTCGGTCGTGATCTCGCCCGAGACCACGATGAGGCCGGTGTTCACCAGCGTCTCGCAGGCCACGCGGCCGTTCGGGTCGTCGCGCAGGACGGCGTCGAGGACGCCGTCGGAGATCTGGTCGGCGATCTTGTCCGGGTGGCCTTCGGTGACAGACTCGGACGTGAACAGGTACTCGTTGTCGGCAAGCGTGGTCATGGGATCTGAAGCGAGAGCTCCGCGGTCGTATCTGCCTCCCCGTATGACGCTGTGAGCCCGACCGCATGGACCCGTCGCAGGTCGTTGCGAACCGCGAGAAACTGCGGATCCTGGTCGAGCCCCGTTTGCGCGCCGACACGCAGGAGCTGATCTAAGTCGAGGAAGAGTATCGAGGTCACCCGCTTCGGGCCACCGGTTACGGACCGGAACGCGGCGTCGCCGGCCAGCGCGCCCTTGCCGGCGCCCATCGCCGCCGCGATGCCGGCCAGGCTCGTCGACACGGCGATCCGCCGGCGCGCCACCGCGTAGTCGATCTCGAGCGCCGGGTTGACCCGTAGGCGGTAGGCCGTGACCCCGGCCACCGAGACCTGGGTGAACGTCGGCACGGTGCCGGCACCGGCGCTCGCGGCGCCGAGCACCTGCGCGAGCGGCGCTTGGAGGCCGGCGAGCACCGTCCGGGCCCGCGCCTCGTCGGTCGTGCTCGCGACCACGGTGAGCATCGGGACGGGCAGGTTCGGCGTGATCGCCACCGCGCTCTCCCCTGCGAACAGCGGCGCCACGTCGCGCCGCAGGTCGACCCCGGCGCCGGCGAGCGTCGTGCCGACCCGGGCGAGCAGCGGCTCGAGGCCGGCGATCGGCCGGAGCGCTCCGGCCAGGGTCAGGAGGCCCGGGAGCCGCTGGCCGAGGGCCCTCACGTCGAGGAACGCGGCCGCGGGGGCGCGGACCGCGCCGGCGAGCGTCGGCGCGAACGACGGCGCCGGCTTAGTGCCCGGGGCGAGGGCCTCGTGGACGCGGACCGCCGCGGAGTGGGCGTCGGCGGTCACGGCGAGGTACGCCCCCTGAAGGCCGGGGCGCTCGAGGAGCTTCCCCAGCGGACCGAGCGGCCAGCCCGCCGGCGCGAGCACCCGGCTCACGCCGGCCGCGGAGGCGTAGGCATCGAGCACGCGCC
>JAOPZQ010000338.1 GCA_025964075.1 Solirubrobacterales bacterium
CGCTCACGGCTCCGCCTTCGGCGCAGGCGCCGCTCTTCGGCGCCATGGGGTCAGCGCCCGCCCGCCGCGCAGCAGGCGCAGCGCGATCACGTCGGTCGAGACGACGAGGACGATCAGCCCCTCGATCAGCAGCGTCAGGTTGGAGGCGAGCTGCGGGTCGAACACGCTCGGGTCGAGGTTGCGCTGCGAGGTGCCGGTGAGGAGGGCGCCGAACAGCAGCGCCGCGGCCCCGGTCCCGGTCGCCGTGTTGCGCCCGAGCAGCGCGACCGCGATCCCCAGGAAGCCGATCTGCGAGGTCTGGATGTCGTTCGTGGCGATCCGGAATTGCCAGCCGAGGATGTCCAGCGACCCGGCGAGCCCGGCGAACAGCCCGCAGATCGCCATCACCTTGATGTAGTTGCGCCCGACGTTCATGCCGCCGTAGCGCGCGGCGTCCGGATTGAAGCCGACGGCCCGCACCTCGTACCCCGCCGTCGAGCGGTTGAGCAGCGCCCAGAAGACGAACAGCGCCGCGATCGCGATGAAGATGCCGATGTGGAGCCCCTGCAGGTGCGGGTTCCCCCAGAACACGGGCAGCCGCGCCGACGACACGACGTCGCTGGACACGGGCACCGAGGGCGTGGCGGGGTTCTGCAGCGGGCCGCCGAGCCCGAACAGCCACACGCCGACCCAGACCGCGATCCAGTTGAGCATGATCGTCGAGATCACCTCGTTGGCGCCCACCGTCGCCTTGAGGAAGCCGGCGATCCCGGCCCACGCCGCGCCGGCCAGCGAGGCGCAGATCATCGCGAGGAGGATGTGCGGCACGGCGGGCAGCCCGTGGAACGACGAGCCGACCCACACGGCGATGATCGCCCCCACCTGGAACTGGCCCTGGCCGCCGATGTTGAACAGGCCCGCGCGGAACGCGAACGCCACCGCGAGCCCGACGAGGATCAGCGGCGTCGTCGCGATCAGCGTCTGCTGGAGGTTCAGCGCCGCGGTCTGCCGGTCGGCTCCGTTCACCCACGGGAACAGCCAGTTCAGGCCGGTGCCGTTGAAGATCGCCTTGTAGGTGGTCAGCGGGTTGTGCCCGGTGACGAGGACGACGAGCCCGGCGATGACGAACGCGATCAGCGTGGTGAGCAGCGGGACGACGATGCCGCCGCCGCGCACGTAGGTAGCGAGCCGTGCCGCCACCGTCCGCTCCGCGCCCTCGGGTCCCTCCTCCCCGGTGAGCGCCTGGCCCTCTACCCGCTCCGGTGGGTCGCCGCTCACACCGCGACCGGCTTCCGGGTCTTGCCCCCCGTCATCGCGATGCCGAGCTCCTCCTCGCTGGCGTCGGCCCGATACTCGCCGACGATCTGGCCCTCGTAGATCACGAGGATCCGGTCGGCGAGCGAGCGGACCTCCTCGGACTCGAGCGACACGAGCAGGATGCCGCGCCCCTTGTCGCGCTCCTCGATCAGCCGCTTGTGCACGAACTCGATCGCCCCGACGTCGAGGCCGCGGGTCGGCTGGTGAGCCACGAGGATCATCGGGTTCGACGCGATCTCGCGCGCGATGCACACCTTCTGCTGGTTGCCGCCCGAGAGCGAGGAGGCGAGCGAGCTCTCGTTGCCGCCGCGGACGTCGAACTCCTTGAGCAGCCGGCGCGCCCGCGACGCCATCTTCCGCACGTACAGCCAGCCGCGCCGGCTGAGCTCCGGCGAGCGGTACTCGCGGAGCGCCAGGTTCTCCGCCAGCGTGAACGGAAGGACGAGGCCGCGGCGGTGGCGGTCCTCCGGGATGTGGGCGACACCGGCGTCGGTGGCGGCGCGCACGCCGCGGCCGCCGACGTCCTTCCCGGCGACGACGACGCGGCCGGACTCCGGATCGCGCAGGCCGGTGATCGCCTCGACGAGCTCCTGCTGGCCGTTCCCGTCGACGCCGGCGAGCGCGACGATCTCCCCGCCGCACACGCGGAGCGACGCGCCGCGGACCGCTTCGAGCCCCCGGTCGTCGCGCACGTGGAGGTCCTCGACCGCGAGCACCGGATCGACGGGCTTGCCGGCCGCCTTCTCGACGCGGAAGATGACGTCGCGGCCGACCATGAGACGCGCGAGGCTCTCCTCGGTGGCGCCGGCCTTGGGCACCGTGTCGATCTTCCTCCCGCGACGGAGGACGGTGATGCGATCCGCGATCTGCAGGACCTCGCCGAGCTTGTGGCTGATGAAGACGATCGAGGTCCCGTCCTGCTTCAGCGCGTTCAGGACCCGGACGAGGTCGCCGACCTCCTGCGCGGTGAGGACGGCGGTGGGCTCGTCGAGCACGAGGATCCGCGCGCCGCGGTAGAGCGCGCGGAGGATCTCCACGCGCTGCTGCATCCCCACGGTCGTGTCCTCGATCACGGCGTCGGGGTCGACGGCGAGGCCGTAGCGGTCCGAGAGCTCCTGCACGCGGCCGCGGGCCTCCTTGACGTCGAGCACTCCGCCGATGCGGTTGGGCTCGTTCCCGAGCACGATGTTCTCGGTCACGGTCATCACCGGCACGAGCATGAAGTGCTGGTGGACCATCCCGATGCCGAGCTCGATCGCCTTCGCCGGCGACGTCACCTCCACGGGCTCCCCGCCGATCAGGATCTCTCCGTCGGTCGGCGTGTAGAGCCCGTAGAGGATCGACATCAGCGTCGACTTGCCGGCACCGTTCTCGCCCAGCAGCGCGTGAACCTCACCGCGGCGGAGGTCGAAGTCGACGCCGTCGTTCGCGACGACGGCGCCGAACCTCTTCGTGATGCCGCGGAGCTCGAGCGCGAGCTGTTCGTCTGGCGCCGGCGTGGAGGTCACCTCCGCGGGTCGTCCGGACCCGCGTTCCGATCTGGTCTCTCGGCGTCCGGCCTCGCGTAACCGTTCGCTTGGCTCACTACTTCACCGTGTCGGGGATGTTCGCGATCTTGCCCGACTTGATGTCCGCCGCAACCTTCTGGAGCTGAGCTGCGTACTTCTGGCCCGTGGCGTTGAGCTTGCCGTAGCCGACGCCGTCGTTCGCGAGCGAGTTGACGACGTCCTGCCCGGCCGAGAACTGGCCGGCCTGGGCCGCCTTGATCGCGTTGAACACCGCGACGTCGACCTTCTTCTCGGCGCTCGTGAGGATCTCCGGCCCGAGGTAGGACTGGTCGGCGTCGACGCCGATGCCCTGGGCGCCCTTGCTCTTCGCCGCGTCGAGCGCGCCGAGCCCGCAGGCGCCGGCGACCTGGAACACGACCTTCGAGCCCTGGGCGATCTGGTTGAGGGCGATCTCCTTGCACTTGTCCTGGGCCACGAAGTCCTGCGAGTAGCCGTTCAGGGTCTTGATGCCGGGGTCGGCCGCCTTCGCGCCCGCCTGGAAGCCGGCGATGTAGTGGTCGACCGGCGGGATCTTCTGGCCCCCGACGCTCGAGATCGTCGTGATCTTGTTGTCCTTGGCGTACAGGCCGGCGAGGTAGCCCGCCAGGTAGCCGGACTGCTGCTCCTTGAAGAGCAGGCCCTCGACGTTGGTCGGCTTGCCCTTCAGGCCGGTCGCGTCGACGTCGATGATCGCGAACTTGGTGTTCGGGAACTTCGTGGCGACCGTGTCGACCGCGTCGGCCATCAGGAAGCCGACGCCGATGACGAGGTCGTACTTCTGCTGGGCCAGCGTCGACAGGTTCGGGATGTAGTCGGCGTTGGACTTGGAGGTCAGGACGCGACCCTGGATGCCGAGCGACGACTTCGCCGTCTGCAGGCCCTGATTGGCCAGCGCGTTGAACGAGCGGTCGTTGAGGCCGCCGATGTCGGTGACGAGGCCGACCTTGATCTTCTTGCCGGCGGCCGGAGCGGCCGCGGCCGTGGTGCTGCCGCCCGAGGACGAGGTGGACGACTTGTTGTTCGAGCCACAGCCTGCGGCTGCGACGAGGATGCCTGCGACGCCGATGGCGGCGAAGGCCCGGCGAGTGGAACGTACGCGCACGTGCGAGAGAACTCCCTCTGGGTTTGAACGGGACTGCTGAGGGACAGCGCGGCCGACCCTTGGCCGCGTCGCAAAGCTACAGGTCCGATCGGTGGTCACGGAGGTTGACCACACCTTCAGTGTCTGAGAAGGCCGCATCCAGCGCGGTTTCGGTGATCGCCCGGAGGTC
>JAOPZQ010000378.1 GCA_025964075.1 Solirubrobacterales bacterium
CTGCTCACGTCGAGCTCCGGCTCGCTCACGCAGCACGCTGCCCGCGCGGCCGGCGCCTCGGGCTTCGTCGCCAAGGACTGCCCGGTGCCGCAGCTGCTCGCGGCGATCTACGCGGCCGCCGAGGGCAGGGAGCGGTTCGTCTGGCGCCCGGAGGCCGCTCGCGGCTCGTTGACGATCAGGCAGCAGCAGATCCTCCATCTCATGGCCGAGGGCGCCACGAACCGCGCGATCGCGGACTCGCTCGGGCTCTCACTGGACACGATCAAGCATCACGCGACGGTCATCTACCGCCGTCTCGACGTGCCCAACCGCGCCGGCGCCGTGCATCTGGGGCAGCGCCTGGGCCTGCTGAGCGCCGCCGACGCCCCAAGCCGGCCACCGGTCCTCGGCGAGCGGGAAGCCCCCGCCTGGTCGCCGGCGCAGATCGCCGCCTGAGCGGGGGACGGCCGCGCGGCTACGCCGGTGCGGGCAGCGGGATCTCGGCCCGGATGCGCGTACCGCCGCCGGGCGGGCTCTCGAGGGCGAGGACGCCGTCGAGCGCGTCGAGCCGGTCCTCGAGGCCGGCGAGGCCTCTGCCCGCCGCGGGCTCGGCGCCGCCGACGCCGTCGTCCTCGATCACGAGGCGCAGGCCGACCGGCGTGCGGGTTGCGGCGATGCGCGCCGTCGACGCGTGCGCGTACTTCGCGACGTTGGTGAGCGCCTCGGCGGCGACGAAGTACGCCGCCGACTCGACCGCCGGCGGGTAGCGCTCGTCCGGGATCTCGATGTCCACGGTCAGGGGGATGCGGTCGGCCAGCACCTCGACGGCGGCCGAGAGACCGCTGTTGGTCAGGATCGCGGGGTGGATGCCGTGCGCGAGCTCGCGCAGCTCGCCGATCGCCGAATGCGCGTGCGCCAGCCCTTCCTCGAGGAGCGTTCGCACTTCCGGCGGGACAGCCTCGTGGCCCCTCGCGTGCTCGAGCGCGATGACGGTGTGGATCAGGCGCGACTGGGCGCCGTCGTGCAGGTCCCGCACAACGCGTCGGCGCTGCTCGTCCGCTGCCTCGACGATGCGCACGCGGGACGCCACGAGCTCCGCGCGCGCAGCTGCGTTCGACACTGCGGTGGCGATCAGCTCGGCGAACCCGGCCAGCCGATGCTCCGTGCCGGCCGGCAGCGGGTCCGGCCCGTCGCTCGCCGCGCACAGCACCCCCCACACTCCCCCCTCGACGACCACCGGCGCACCCACCTCCGAGCTGCTCTCGAGGCGCGCCGGCGCGGCGGTGTCTCGCACGAGGCTGCGAACGCAGTCGCCATCGAGCGACAACCGTGTGCCGGCGGGCACGTGGACGTCGCCCACGCTCCAGCTCGCCATGTTCGTCAGGTCGAAGCCCTCGGTGGTGAAGCGGGCGAGGTTGACGCTGCTCGCGCTGAACACGCGGCCCGTCTCCTCGCAGACGGCGTCGAACACCACCCGAGGCGCGGCGCCCTGGGCCACGAGCGTGGCCAGGCGCCGCAGAGCGGCCTGCTCGGTGGCGAGCCCGTGGAGATCCTCGCGCGCCTGGCCGTTGGAGATCGCCGTCGCGACGAGCGCCGTGAACTGGCTGAGGCGGCGCTCGGCGTCGGGCGGCAGCGGCGTACGGTCTTGGGCGGGGCCGGCGCACACGACGCCCCACAGCTCCCCGCCTACGACGATCGGAGCGCCGACGCCACTCGTGAAGCCCGCGCGCCGGGAGGCCTCCCCGATCGTCCCCGGGATGGCCGCGTAGTCCTCGACTCTCGTGGGACGGACGGTCCTGCGGACCACGGCCGTGATGCTCGGGCCGTCGAGCGGCCACCGGGTGCCGGGCTGAAACGGATGCTCGCCCTTGGCCCCGACCCCCGTCGCCGTGCCATCCGGCTCGTAGCGGAACATCGCCACCAGCGGCAACTTCAGCACCAGACCGACCTCGCGCGCGACGGCGGCGAACACCTCCGCCGGCGTCGAACCCTCGGCGACGAGCGTCGCCACCCGCCGCAGAGCCGCCTGCTCATCCGCGAGCAGGCGCAGGTCCTCTCGCGCCTGACCGTTCGAGATCGCGATCGCGACCAGCGACGTGAACTGGCTGAGGCGACGCTCCGCATCGGGCGCCAACGACTGGCGCTCGTCCGAGCAGGCGCACACGACGCCCCACACCTCGGAGTCCACGACGATCGGAGCGCCGACGCCGGCCTTGAAGCCCGCCCGGGCGGCCGCTTCGCCGATCGTGCCCGGGATATGCGCGTAGTCCTCGACGCTTGCCGGGAGGCCCGTCTTTCGCACCACCGACACCAGGGTCGGGCCGTCGAGCGGCCAGTTGGTGCCGGGCCGGAACGAGTGGTCGCCGCTGGCGCCGATCACGGTCGCCGAGCCATCCGGCTCGTAGCGGTACATCACGATCACCCGCAGGTTCAGAACCAAGGCGACCTCGTGCGCGACCGCGGCGAAGACCTCCGCCCTCGGCGCACCCTCCGCGACGAGCGTCGCCACCCGCCGCAAAGCCGCCTGCTCGTCGGCCAGCCGGCGAAGGTCCTCGCGCAGCACCGGTTCGGCTCGGAGCTGGGCGTCGATGTCGGTGAAGGCGACAACCGCACCACTGCCCCCCGGCATGTCGAGCGGCACGGCGACGGAGGAGACGGGGAACGTCGAGCCGTCGCGCCGGACGAACCAGTCGAGGTCGCTCGCCACCATCTCGCCGGCCGCCCGCGCCCGCAGCATCGCGCACGCGGAGGCGGGATCGGACAACCCCCCGGGGCGCCTGTAGTCGATGGTCTCCCGGCAGTGGCGCCCGACCAGCTCGTCGGCGCCGTCATACCCGAGCGCCGTCACGGCACCTGGGCTGGCGAAGCGGATCAGGCCATCCGCGTCCACGACCAACACGGGCTGCGCGGCGGCTCGCAGACTCGCGGCGAGGAACGCCTCAGCGCCGATCTTCGGATCGCGCAGCAGCGCCCGATCATCCGGCAGCGGGTGCATCTGCGGCCCTCATGAGCGTGTTCTCGGCGTGCGAGGCGACGCCGATCGTCCCCGCGCCCGGCCCGCTCGGCGTCCACTCGACCGACCTTGCCGCCGGTTCGGCTTCCCCTGTCCAGTGCGCCCGGCGGAGCGAGCGGACGCGGGCCGCCGCCAGGCTGCGCCGCGGATCGCGGAAGTTCAGGCGGGGGAGCAGCCGCTTCCAGGCCGGAAGGTCATCGCAACCCGACGGCGACTGCAGCCACGCCCACAACGCCTCGCCATCGTCGGCGGTCATCACGGCGTGGCGCACCCACGCGTCCAGGGCGTCGCGCTGCCGCACGACGCCCGGCGCCTCCGAATGCGGCAGCAGCGGACCCCGGTAGCGCTCGGCCGCCTCCCGTACGGCGCCTCTTTCGAGCAGGCTGCGAATGTGGCCGGCGTCGGACTCGACGTCCATGCGGAGCCGGTAGCGCTCGGCGTCGACGACCTCGCCGAGCAGCTTGCGCAGGCGGCAGACCTGCACGCGAACCGTGCTCGGGTGGCCGGCGTCGCCGTAGAGATCCGCGGCGAGCTCCTCGCTCGTCATTCCTCCGGGCCGCGCCGACAGGAGGGCAACGATCTCGGTGAGGCGGCGGCTGAGCTGGAGCGGACGCCCGTCCACGCTGACCTCCGCCCGGTCGCGGCCGAGCAGACCCAGCTTCAGGACCGGCGGGCGGCGCGCAGCGCGCTCGCGGTCGATGTCGCGCACGACCTGCTCGCGGGTTGTCGAGCTGTCGACGAAGGTCGCCCGGGAGAGATCCAGCACCAGGGCGTGAGCCTCGCCGTTCAGCGCGGCGATGGCTCGCCGCAGCCCCGGCACCGCGGCGACGTCCAGCTCGCCGATCACGGGAACCGTCACCGTGCTCGCGCCGTTCTGAACGTGGACGGAGGGGGCCACGGACCCATCCGGTGGTGTCACGTCGATGCTCATGCGGACGCAATTGGACTATACACAAGACAGAACGGTCTGACTGGTGTACGCTGCCGAACGTGCGCGTGAGCGATACCCCGGATGCCCGCGTGCGCCGCGACGCACGTGAGCGGATCCTCGAGAGCGCCTACGAGCTGTTCTCGCAGCGTGGCATGCGCGGCGTGGGGATCGACGAGGTGGTCGCGCACGCCGGCGTGGCGAAG
>JAOPZQ010000395.1 GCA_025964075.1 Solirubrobacterales bacterium
GTCCACGTAGAGGCCCATGATCCCGAGCTGCCCGAGGTCGCGGAAGACCTGATCCTCGATCCACCCCTTGCGGTCGATCTCGTACTGGTCGATGTGCTCGGCGGCGTACGCGCGAAAGGCCCGGATCAGCTCCCGCACGTGCGCGGCCTCCTCCGAGGAGGGCAGCGGGTACGGGAAGACCAGCTTCTCGTGGATCTCCCCCAGGGCGAGCGCCTTGGAGAAGGACGAGATCGTGGCCGTCGCCATTACTTCCGGAGGCCGAGCCCGAGCAGCACGATGGGCCGGAAGATCCCCCACCAGCCGCGGCGGGGGTTCATCTTCGTGCAGCCGCGCCCGTGGTCGTAGCGCTTGACGATCGGCACCTCGCGGGACGCGATACCCGAGCTCGAGCGAGCGAAACAACACGTACGCCACCCACAACCGGATGTACGCCGCGTACGAACGCTGCTGGGCGAACCCCGACCGGCTGTCGCTGGCCGCCGCGCTCGCACCGTGCAACATTGTCTCCATGCCCCCTCGCCTCTCATTCCTCGACGGCTCGTTCCTCCGCGTCGAGACGCCAAGCGCCCACATGCACGTCGGCTGGAAGGCGACGTTCCGGCCGCGGCTCGGCCGCGCGCCGATCACCGTCGACGCGGTCCGCGCCCTCGTCGCCGCACGGATCCGGCTCGCCCCGCGCTTCCGCGAGCGGCTCGCGTTCCCGCCGGCCGGAATGGCCGAGCCGGTCTGGGTCGACGACGAGCGCTTCGACCTCGCGTTCCACGTCCGCGGCCTCGGCGAGGCGCAGCTGCCCCTGACGCCGGCCCGCTTCGGCACCCTCGCCGACCGCGTGCTCTCCGAGCCGCTCGATCGGACCCGAGCGCTCTGGCGCCTGCACTTCGCGCCGGAGCTCACCGACGGCACGATCGGAATGGTGATGAAGATCCACCATGCGATGGTCGACGGCAAGTCGGCGGTCGAGCTCGGCTTGCTCCTGCTCGATCTCGACCCCGAGGCGCCGGCGTCCGCGACCGAGGACGACTGGCGCCCGGCGCGCGCTCCCCGCGCCGCCCGCATGGCGGTGGACGCGGTCGTCGAGCGCGGCGCCGAGTCGCTGCGGATGGCGCGCGACGTGGCCCGCGCGGCGACGAGCCCCCGGCTCGCGGGCACGCTCAGTCGCGCCACGCTGTCCCTCAGCGAGGACCTCCTGCGCCCCGCGCCGGCGTCGTACGTGAACGTGCCGATCGGCCCGCAGCGGACGCTGCTGGGCCACGTGGCGCCGCTCGCGCCGCTGCTCGCCGCGAAGACCGAGCACGGCGTGACGCTCAACGACGTCGCGCTCGCGTGCGTCGCCGGCGCACTCCGCCAGCTGGCGCTGAGCCAGGGCTCGCTCCCCCGGCCGCTGAAGGTGATGGTGCCGGTGAGCGTTCGCTCGGCCGAGGAGGCGGCGTCGCTCGGCAACCAGATCTCGATGACGTTCATCGACCTCCCCGTCCACCTCCGCGACCCGATCGCGCGGCTGGAGGCGACCCACGAGGCGACGACCACGTTCAAGCGGGACGGTCGCGCCGCCGGCGGGACGGCGGTGATCGCCGCGCTCGGCCTCCTGCCGAGCCCGCTGAAGACCCGCGCCGCGACGCTCGCCGCGAGCGAGCGCGTCTACAACCTCACGGTCTCGAACATCCCCGGCCCCCGGGTGCCGGTCTACCTGCTCGGCGCCGAGCTCCTCGAGGCGTTCCCGGTCGTGCCCATCGCCGACGGCCACGCGCTCTCGATCGGGATGTTCTCCTACCGCGACCGCCTGTGCTTCGGGGGCTACGCCGACCCCGTCGCGCTGCCGGTGGCACGACAGCTTCCCGGTGCACTCAACGCCTCGATTCTGGAGCTGACGTCGAGGCGGCCGACCCGCCGGCTGCGCGCGATCGCCGGGGCCTTGGCCTAGACGGCCGCTACGCGCCGCTGTACGCCGTCATCAGCTCTCCGAGCGAGGACAGGAAGATGAACGCGAGCCCGGTGGCGATCACCGGCCGGGACTTGATGATGTGGCCGAACACGGCGATGACGAACCCGACGACGAGGAGCCAGACGACGAGGGAGGTGGGCGGCGCGTAGGACGCGAGGGGCAGCAGGAAGGCCACGGGCGGTCCCTATCATGCTGCGTCCGATGCCCATCGAGCCGCACACCGTCCCCGACGTCGCCGCAGGCCTCCGCGCCACGGGCTATCTGCCGGGGGCCTCGACGGCCCTCGTCTCCTTCCTCGCGACCAAGCTCGGCAAGCCCGTTCTCGTCGAGGGCCCGGCCGGCGTGGGCAAGACGGAGCTCGCCAAGGCGCTCGCCCGCTACCTCGACCGCAAGCTCGTGCGGCTGCAGTGCTACGAGGGCCTCGACGAGGCCAAGGCGCTGTACGAGTGGAACTACCGCAAGCAGCTCTTGCGCATCCAGGCCGAGGCCGAGGGCACGGGCTGGCAGGCGGTGCAGGACGACATCTTCGGCGAGGAGTTCCTGCTCGCGCGGCCGCTGATGAGCGCGATCGCCGCCGAGGAGCCGGTCGTCCTCCTGATCGACGAGATCGACAAGACCGACCAGGAATTCGAGGCGATGCTGCTCGAGCTGCTCTCCGACTTCCAGATCTCGATCCCCGAGCTCGGCGTGATCGAGGCGCGCACGCAGCCGGTCGTCCTCCTCACGTCGAACAACACGCGCGAGCTGACCGAGGCGCTCAAGCGCCGCTGCCTCTACCTCTGGCTCGACTACCCCTCCTTGGAGCACGAGCTCGAGATCGTGCGCCTGCACACCCCCGAGCTGCCCGAGGCCGTCGCGCGCAAGCTGGTCGAGGTCATCGCGATGGTCCGCGACCTGGACCTCAAGAAGCCGCCGTCCATCGCGGAGTCGATCGACTGGGCCCGGGCGCTGCTGCTGCTCGGCGCGAGCGACATCGACCAGACGACCTTCCGCGAGACGCTGTCGATCATCGTCAAGCACCGGACCGACCTCGACGTGGTCGCCGAGCGCGTCGGCCTGAAGCTGAGCGCCGGTGCCTCTGCCGCCTAGACGTCCCGACGCCCGCCGCGCCGCTTTGTACGGCAGCGTGGCGCCGGCGCC
>JAOPZQ010000399.1 GCA_025964075.1 Solirubrobacterales bacterium
CCTGCAGCTGGTCGATGATGTTCGCGGGGATGATCAGCGCCGCCAGCGCGTCGCCCCGGCGCACCTTGGCGATCGCGTCGGCCTCGCTCCGGGCCGCGACCGGTTGGATCGACTGGAAGAGCTTCGAGGCGACGTTCGAGACGTTGACCTGCTGGCGGCCGAGCGAGATCTGGCCCTTGCCGGTCGGCACGCCCGAGTAGAAGGCGACGCGCGGCTTGCCGGGCGGGCTGGAGAGCGCGAAGCCGATCATCAGCGCGATGGCCACCGGGTAGATCACGAGGAGCGCGACGAGGAACGGCGAGCGCCGCAGGATCTGCAGATCCTTGACGAGCAGCCAGCGCAATCAGTGTCCGCGTTCGTGCAGGAAGCGCACGAATGCGGCCTCGAAGTCGTGCGGATCGCCGCCGACCGTCTCCTCGAGCCCGCGCGGCGTCCCGGCGAACAGGAGCTCGGCGTCGGCGAGGACGAGCACGCGGTCCGCGTAGCGGTCCGCCTCGGCGACGTTGTGCGTGGAGTAGACGACCGCGGTGCCGCCGCCCGCGAGCGCGAGGATGAACTCCCACAGGCGTTCGCGCTGGCGCGGATCGAGCGACGAGGAGGGCTCGTCGAGGAGCAGCACCGGCGGCGAGGCGAGCAGGCCGACCGCGATGTTGACGCGCTGGCGGTTCCCGCCCGAGAGCTTGCCGAGCTCCTCGCCGGCCCGGTCCTCGAGGCCGGCCTGCGCCAGCATGCGCGTGACCGCGCCCTCGACGTCGCCGACCTTCTCGAGCCGGGCGAAGAGCCTCAGGTTCTCCGCCGCCGAGAGCTTCGCGTAGACCGCCGGCTGCTGCGGGACCCACCCGACCTCGCGCGGCGTGCGGCTGACGCGGCCGGCGGTCGGCGCCTGGATGCCGGCGAGGATCGAGAGCAGCGTCGTCTTCCCGGCGCCGTTGGGTCCGATGACCGCGACGAGCTCTCCCGGCGCCGCGGCGAACGAGACGTCACGGAGCGCCCAGCGATCCCCGTAGGCCTTGGAGAGACCCACGGCCTCCAGGGCAGGCGGCGCGGTGGCGGCGGTCGCGGTCGGGGGCACGGCGGGCCCCCAGGCTACCCGGGCGGATCGGCCCGCCGCGTCAGCGGCTCTCCGCAGGTGCGACAGAAGTCGTCGCCCGGCTGCACCGCGCGCCCGCAGCTCGGACAGCCGCGTGGCCGCGGCGGGGGCTCCTCGAGCAGGGGTATCCCGGGTAAGACCGCCGCTCCCGACGGCGTGCTCCACGGCTCGAACACGAGATGGCGTCGGAGGTACACGACCGTGGTGCGCAGCACGGAGGCGATCGGCAGCGCGAGGAGCGCCCCGAGGATCCCGTTCACCTCGAAGCCGAACAGGAGCGCGAAGATCACCAGGATCGGGTTGATCCGCAGCGAGTGGCCGAAGATCTGCGGTGCCACGACGTGCCCCTCGAGCTGCTGGATCCCGATGAAGATCAACACGATCCATAGGGCGGTGATGGGGTTCTCGAACAGCGCGACGAGCACCGGCGGCGCGGCGCCGAGCACGGGCCCGACGTACGGGATCAGCTCCATCAGCCCGAAGAACGCGCCGAAGAACAGCGCGTAGTGCCCGCCGTCGGGGAAGAGCCCGACGAGGCCGGTGATCCACAGGGCGACGCCGGCGCCGGTCCCCATCGCGACCGAGAAGAGGAACTGCCCGCGGATGTAGTGCGACAGGGCCTTCTGCGCGAGCAGGGGATAGTCGTCCTCGGGCGTCCCGTCGCCGGGCGGCATGATCCGGCGCACCAGCCTCCCGACGTCCCCCGCGTAGATCAGGAAGTACACCGAGAGGACGAGGATCACCACCAGGGCGAGCAACGCTTGCACGATCGACTGCACCAGGTCGCGGGTGAACGACAGGATCGCGCCCGAGCGCTTCAGCACGCCCTTCTGCAGCGTCTGCAGCGCCGTCTGGCCCTGCTTCTTGATGTGGACGTTGATGTTGTGCTTGTCGAGGTAGTTCTGGAAGTCGGCGAGCCGCTTGTTCGCCTTGTCGACGAGGTGGGGGACGTCCTTCTGGAAGTTCGACACCTGGTTGGAGACCGGCGTGATCAAGAGGGCGACGACCCCCGCCGCGATCAGCAGGAAGCCGAGGTAGACGGCGGCCACGGCGAGCGTCCGGGGGACGCGCGTGCGCTCCACGAGCTTGACCAGCGGGTTCAGGACCAGCGCGATGAGACCGGCGGTGATGAAGATGAGGAGGACCGACCCGGCGGCGGTGACGATCGCCCACAGCGCGAGGAGCGCCATCGGCAGCAGCACCAGCTGGACCCAGCGCGGGACGATGACGGGCGGGACGGCACGCCCGGACGGCCCCTCGGACGCCTCCTCCGGCACGTCCTCCGGGGGCGGCGGCGGCCCCGCGACCGGCCCCTCGGCCTCGGCTTCGGTCGCCTCACGCGTCATGCTGTGGAGTATGGCCACGCCGCCCCCCGTGAGCATTCTCTTCGTGGGCGACGTCGTCGGCGGCATCGGTCGGCGAACGGTCCTGCGCCTGCTCCCGGAGCTGCGCGAGCGTCACGACCCGACGTTCGTGGTCGTCAACGGCGAGAACGCCGCCGGCGGCCTCGGGATCACGCCGAAGATCGCGGACGAGCTGCTCGGCGCCGGCGTCGACGTCATCACGCTGGGCAACCACACCTACAAGCATCGGGAGATCTACCCGTACCTCGACCGGGAGCCGCGCATCCTGCGTCCGGCGAACTTCCTCCGCTCCCAGCCGGGTCACGGGACCGCGGTGGTCGAACGGGACGGCGTGCGCCTCGGCGTCGTCAACCTGTCCGGCAATCTCTTCATGAACGCGGGCCGGCCGGTGTTCGCCGAGGCGGATGCGGCAATCGCCGACCTCAGCGCCAAGGCCGACCACATCCTGGTCGACATGCACGCCGAGGCGACGAGCGAGAAGGTCGGCATGGGCTGGTACCTGGACGGCCGGGTCACCGCGGTGGTGGGAACGCATACGCATGTGCCCACCGCGGATGCCCGCGTCCTCCCCGGCGGAACCGCGTACATCACCGACGTGGGCATGACCGGCCCGCGCGGCGGGGTCATCGGCGTGAAGCGCGAGCAGGCGGTCGAGGCGCTCGTCACGCGGATGCCGGTGCGCTTCGAGACCTCCGACCAGGACCCGTGGCTGATGGGCGTCGTCGTCCGGGCGGGGGAGCGCATGCGCGCGGAGTCGATCGAGCAGGTGCTCGAGCCGGCGAACGGGCTGCGCTGAGACCTAACGCACCGGTTCCCGGTAAGCCGCAAGCAGCGCGACCAGCACCGCCGGCAGGAACCACACGACGTACAGGTAGAACCAGTAGGTCAGGCCGAGCTGCAAGGCGATCAGCACCGCGGCGGCGAGCGCGGCGACCTGCAGCGTCGTGCGCCGCCGGGGGACGAACGCGACGGCGATCGCCAGCAGCACCGCCGCGCCCTGCACGACGTGCTGGACCAAGCCGAGGTGACCCCACAGGCCCCAGACCGAGAACGGCGCGGGGCGCGTGGACTGGAAGTGGATGGTGCGGTCGTAGAAGGTGTGCAGCCCGGTGCCGAGAGCGGCGGGGACCATCGCGAGGCCGGCGACGACCGCGAATCCGGCCACGTACGCCGCGATCGGCCGGCTGCGGGCGAGCCGGAGCCCGGAGCGGCCACCCGCGAACAGCGGTACGAGGGCCAGCGGCGCGAACTTCGTCAGACCCGCGAGCGCCGCAAGCGCCCCTCGTGCCGGCGCGGAGTTGAGGACGAGCAGCGCCCCGATCAGGAACACCGCGACGAGGGCGTCGTTCGAGTCCGTGTTGGCGGCGAACAGGGTGAACGGGAACGCCACCCAGGCGTAGGCGAGCACGATGCCGAGGTTCGGACCGCGGAGGCGGCGGCCGAGGAGGTAGAGCCCGCCCGCGGCCAGCAGGTCGAAGGTGATCGCGGCGGCGTGGGCGGCGGGGAGGTCGTCCCAACGCCCGCTCCAGCCGAAGAGCAGGCGGAACGGAACGTAGACGAGGTAGTTGACGGGGCCGTAGGTGTCCCCGTGGGAGTTGTCGAGGGGGAACTGGCCGTAGAGGGCGTGGCCGTGGATGAGCTTGTCCGCGCCGATCACTCCCGCATAGCCGACGTCGATCACGTTCGCGTTCGTCAGGTTCAGGCCGATGCGGAACCCGAGCAGGAAGATCACGCCCACCCCGAGCCAGGAGACGGGCACGAGGAGCCGGAGGGGCTCGGCGTCCTCGGGTGGCGGCCGGCGCGCGAGCACGAGCATCCGCACGAGCAGATACAGCAGCGGCGGGTAGACGAGCGGCACCGACAGACCGATCTCGGCGTGGCTGAAGAACGCGAGCGAGACCGACAGGGAGAGCAGCACGAGCATGTCGAGGTGCAGGAGGCGGAACGGCCGCCGCGGATCGATGAACGGCAGGAGGAACAGCGCGCAGAGCGGCAGCCAGACGTAGAGCGCGGCGGCCTTGCGTCCGAACGCGCCGGCGTACCCTCGCGCCATCGTCCACGCCACCTGGAAGCCGGTCCACGCCTCCAGCACGTCGCCGGTGCGGTCGTCGATCAGGACCTGCGCGATCTCCTTGCTGCCGTCGAAGTAGGAGACCTGCCACCGGCCGACCCCCTTCAGGTACGCCCGCGGCTCGTTTCCGGGATGGTGAGGAAGGATCGCCCGGATTTTCGGCACGTGCGCCGCGATGGCGATCGCCTGGCGCGCGCTGAGCCGGTAGCCCGGCGGCGGCGCCGTCTCCGACGGCGGCGAGGTGAGCTGGCTCGGGTTCGCGACCTGCGATCCCGGGGTGTGCACCGCGCCCTGCGCGCGGGCGGTCGCGGGTACGGCCACGACGAGCGCGGCGGCGGCGAGCGCCGCAAGCCGCCCGAGCGATCTCAGCGCTTGAAGCTCCAGAGCTTCTGGCCCAGGAACGACAACGGCACGCCGGCGATCACGGCGAGCGCGTTGGCCGGCACCTTGGGGAAGTGCGCGGCGGAGACGAGCAGGTTCAGGACCCCGAACGTGACGCCGAACGCGGCGACGCTGACGGTGAAGAACCGCGCGGCCTGGAAGCCGGCGTGGCCGTCGCGGGCATCGAAGGTCCAGTGACGGCTCCAGATGAAGTTGTGCGTCACGGACACCAGGAACGCGAGCACCGCGGCGACGCGGAAGTCGATCGAGAGGACGTGGACGCAGAGCGCGAACACCGCGTTGTTGACGAGGTAGCCCAAGAGCCCGACCACGCCGTAGCGGCCCAGCTGGCGCCAGTTGCCCGGATGGCGAATGCCCGCTCGCACGCGGTGGTGGAGGGGAAGGGGGACCACGGTGGCCTCGTCGTACACGAAGGCAAGTAGCGTATCCGGCGCCTCGGAGTTACACCCCGGTCGCCGCCCCGACCTCGAGGCCGAAGTGCTGGGTCACCATCGGAACCACGTCGCGGAGCGTCCACTGGTCCTTGGCGTGCCGGCCGTCCGGGCCGATTCCGCACCACAGCAGCGCGCCGTGCGAATCGGAGTGGTGAAGGGAGCCGTGCGAGCCGCCGCCCACGTGGTCCTGGCCGCCCCAGTCGACGAACTCGTATCCGGGCTCGGCCGAGAGCAGCACGTCGCCCGCCGTGGGACAGGTGACCGCGGACCACAGGCGGCCCAGCGCGTCCGGGTAGTCGGGGGAGAGGAAGAGGCCGTCCTCGATCCGGGCGCCGACCGCGGCGACGTCGCCCTCGACCGACCACGCCTCGCCGCGGGGGTCGCTGAGGTCGCCGCCCTTGCCGAACCGCAGCTCCCCGCGAGGAGAGCGCACGACGACCTCGTCGCCCCGCTTGAACACGACGAGGTCGACGCCCTCGAGCTCCGCGGCCGTTTCCACGAGCTGTGGCACGAGGTCGTCCCGGTCCTCCGGCCGCAACGCATAGATCATCGCCGACCGCTGGGCCGGGCACAGGGCGACCTGCGGCTCGACATCCGCGCCGGCCCGGGCCGCGAGCGGAGGCGCGACCGCGAAGTCCTCGAACGCCGCATCGAGGGGGATCCCCATCTCCACGGCCGCATGGGAGTGGTCGGCCATCACGATCACGGCGTGCTCCTCGAGGAACGCGTCCGGGCCGCCGGCCGCGTGCATCAGGCGCTCGAGCTGCTTGTCCGCCGCGGCGATCGACGTCGGCTGCGAGTGCGGGCCGTTGCGGTGCGACCACGTGTCGTTGTCGGGCAACGAGAGCAGCAGGAAGTCGAACAGGTCGTGCTCGACCAGGTAGGACCCGACACAGCCGGCGTGCTGGTCGCGGACGCCCGGCATGCCGAGCTGTCCGCGGCAGCCGGTCTTGCGCGAGGCGAAGATGTCCGCGTAGAAGAGCTCGCGGGGCCCGTAGACGGCGTGGCGGAACAGGGTCGCCGTCGCCAGCCGGGCGAGCGCCGTGTCCTTTGCCGCCTCGTGGCGATGGCGGCCGCGGTAGATGAGGTACGTGGTGCCCGCGGTGCGGATGTCGGCGTCGTCGAGGAGCTCGAAGATCGTCGGGACGTCCTTCGGCAGGTGCGCCAGGTTCATGTTGTAGATCGTGTCGGTGAGCGAGCGGACGAACCCGAACTGGCGCGAGGCCGAGAAGCTCGAGCCGTATTCGACGTAGCGCTCCTCGCCGCGGAACCACCAGTTCATCGAGGGGATGTGGTGCGCGTCGGGCCCGACGCCGGTGGCGATCGACGCCGCGCAGACCGGCGTGACGGAGGGGAACGCGGCGACGCAGTCGTCGACATAGACCCCCTCGGCCATGACCCGCGCGAGCGCCGGCGCGCGGCCGCTCGCCACGGCGCGCTCGAGCATCGAGGGCTTGAGACCGTCGATGACGGCGAGCACGACCTTCTTGGTCACGAGCGACTCCCCGGTGGACGGCGGCTGCGGGGCGGCGGGCTCACCGGAGGATGCGCAGACCGGCGAACTTGCTGCCCTCGCGGCGGCGTCCGGTGATCAGCAGCCAGGCGAGGAACGCGACGAAGACGATCGCTAGCGGCGGGAGCAGGACCGAGAGCCCGGCGACCACGAGCCCCGCGCCCTCCGCGTAGGCGGGTAGCGCGCGCGCCGCCGCGGCGTCGAGCCGGGTGCGGGTGCGGGCGAACAGCGAGCGCGCGGCGGCCTGGGCGATGCCCGCGCACAGGACGCCTCCGATCAGGCCCGGCCACGCGGTGTGGTGGTGGTCGGCCAGCGATCCCGCGAAGAGCAGGGCGCCCAAGCCGAGCGAGATTCCCGCCACCGAGGCGCCGAGCGGCCCGTTGTCCACCTTCTCCGGCCCGAACCGGCGCTCGGCGAGCGCGACGACGATCAGCGCCGCGAACAGCGCGGCGAGGAACCCCGGGGACTCGAGGAACGAGTAGTCGGTGTGGTTGAAGTCGACGCCGGCGTTGCCGGCAGCGAGCGCGCCCGCCAGGAGCCCGGGCAGGAAGGGCCGGATGCCGACGCCGGCGGCGAGGCCGGCGCCCTGGAGGATGTCGAAGGCGAGATGCACGGTGCGCTAGCGTGTTTCCGGTCCGGAGCGTAACGAGCGGCCGCGGGACACGACCGCTCGCGCCGAACACTTCCCCGGTGAGCCTCGACCGCACACCCCGACCCCCCGGCGCTCAGCGCCGTGACCTTCAGCGCTACGCGGCCCTGTTCGCCCGGCGCACCCAGGTCATGCGCTCCTCGGCCATGCGTGACCTCATGGCGATCACCGAGCGGCCGGAGATCATCTCGCTGGCGGGGGGCCTGCCGGACACCTCCACGTTCTCCGCCGAGCTGTATCGCGACCTCCAAGCCGGAATCGCCGCCGACGGCCAGGTGGCGCGCGCCCTGCAGTACGGCCCGACCGAGGGCACCGCGGCCGCCAAGGAGTGCGTCGCGCAGGTCATGCTCGCGGAGGGAGCGCGGGTCGATTCCGACGATCTGCTGATCACCACCGGCGGCCAGCAGGTGATCGACCTCCTCTGCAAGACGCTGATCGACCCGGGCGACGTGATCGTCGCCGAGGCGCCGACCTATCCCGGCGCCGTCCCGACGTTCAACGCCTACGAGGCCGACGTCGTCCAGATCGAGATGGACCGCGACGGCATGCGGGTCGACATCCTCGAGGAGACCCTCGCTCGCCTCGAGGCCGAGGGCCGGCGCCCCAAGTTCATCTACACGATCCCCAACTTCCAGAACCCGGCCGGCGTGACGCTCTCCTTGCCCCGCCGCCGGCGGCTCGTCCAGATCGCCCGCGAACGCGAGCTGCTCGTGCTCGAGGACAACCCGTACGGCCTGCTGCGCTACGAGGGCGACCCGCTCCCGACGCTGTTCGCCCTCGACGGCGGCGAGTTCGTCGTCTACCTCGGCACGTTCTCGAAGATCCTGTCGCCGGGCATCCGCCTCGGCTGGTCGGCGGCGCCCCGGCCCGTCCTCGAGAAGATGAACCTCGGCAAGCAGGGCGCCGATCTCTGCTCGTCGTCCTTGACCCAGTACTTCGTGGCCGCCTACTTCGCCACCGGTGGCTGGAAGGCCTACGTCCGGTCGCTCGCCGAGGTTTACCGCCGGCGCCGCGACGTCATGCTCGACTCGCTCGCCGAGCACCTGCCACGCGAAGCCCGCTGGACCCACCCCGAGGGCGGCATCTTCATCTGGGTCAGCCTTCCCGAGTACATCGACACGACCGACCTGCTCGCGCGCGCCCTCGAGGAGAACGTCGCCTTCGTCCCGGGCCGCGCCGCCTACCTGGACGGCCGCGGAGCCTCGTCCATGCGCGTGAACTTCTCCGGCGTCACCGAGGACGACATCCGCGAGGGCGTGCGCCGAATCGGCAAGATCGTCAAGGAGCAGGTGTTCCTGTACGGGACGCTGACCGGCGCGGAGCCGGTCGCCGAGCCGGATCGCAGCCCGTCGACCGACGCTGACAGCGCGTCCCGGCGTGGCCGCTCGCCTGAGCGCGGCCGCTCGCCTCAGCGCGGCCGCTCCCCCCAGCGCGGCCGCTCGCCCGACGGGGACCGCTCCCCGGATGCGGCCCCGGATGCGGACCGGCAGGCCGGACGGGACCGCTCTCCGGATCCGGCCCGCTCGGCGATCGCCGGGGGCCGCGACCATGGCGACGACCTGGACGGCACGCTCGCGGACGTCCTCCACCTGCCCCGCCGCGAGGACGGCCCGCAGAGGGCGGAACGGCCGCGATGAGCCGGGTGGCCGTCCTCAAGGGCGGACGCTCGCTGGAGCGGCAGGTCTCCCTCAAGTCCGGCGCGCGGGTCGAGGACGCCCTCGAGCGACTCGGCCACGACCCGCTTCCGATCGACGTCGGCGCCGATCTCGTCGAGCGGCTCCGGCGCGAGCGGCCCGACGCGGCGTTCGTCGCGCTGCACGGCCGGGACGGCGAGGACGGCACGGTCCAGGAGCTGCTGGAGATCGTGGGGATCCCATACACCGGCTCCGGCGTGTCCGCGTGCATCCGCGCCGCCGACAAGGTCCTGGCCAAGCACGTCATGCGCGACGCGGGCATCCCCACGCCCGACTTCTACGCGTTCAACGAGACCGCCTTCCGCGAGCTCGGCGCCGCCGGCGCGCTGCCGGCGATCGAGGAGCGCCTCGACTTCCCCATCGTCGTCAAGCCCGCGAGCCAGGGCTCCGCCCTCGGCATCAAGTTCGCGCGCACGCCCGCCGACGTTCCGACCGCCCTCGTCGCCGCCTTCTCGTATGACCGAAAGGTCCTCCTCGAACGCTATATCCAGGGCCGCGACCTCGCCGTCGGCATTCTCGACGGCCCCGCGGGGGCCGAACACCTCCCGATCGTGGAGGCCGTCCCGCGGGATGAGGACTTCTACGACTTCACCGCACGCTACGAGATCGGCCGCACGAGCTTCGTCTGCCCCGCGGAGCTCGACGAGGACGTGACCGCACGCGCCGCCGAGCTCGCCGTCGCGGTGTACCGCGTCCTCGGGTGCAGCGGCTTCGCTCGTATCGACCTGATGCTCGACGCGGCGTCGTCCGAGCTCTCCGTCCTCGAGGCCAACCCGATCCCCGGCCTGACCGAGACGAGTCTCCTGCCCCAGGCGGCCGAGGCCGCGGGGATCGAGTTCGACAGCCTGATCGAGCGGATCCTGTCGCAGGCGCTGGTCCCGGCCTGAGGGGCGCCGGCTCGCCGCCCCTCCGGTCTCGCTGCGCCGCTACCGCTCTCTCTGCGTCGCCCGCGCCTCGCTGCGCCGCTCCACCCCGCCGCTGCGCCGCCCGCGCT
>JAOPZQ010000414.1 GCA_025964075.1 Solirubrobacterales bacterium
CGCGCGTCGCTGCGCCCGACCGCGTCCACGGCCGCGGCGAGCTCGTCGGCCACCTGCTCGTCGATGCGATTCTCCGGCGGGTTGTCGAGTACGAGCGCGGCGACGCCGTCGTCGATGGAGTAGGTGAGATGTGACATGAGGGCCTCAGGGGAGGTGCTCGCCGAGCGACTCGAGCGGGTCGATCACTCCGGTCGCACGCTCGCGCAGCTCGGCGGAGAACCGCAGGGCCGCACCGAGCGGGCGGTGATGAATTCGCGCGCCGACGATCTGGCCGCTCTCGTTCTTGGTCAAGACCGTCACCCCGTTCATCGTCAGGCCGCACGCGGTGGCTTCCCACTCGACGTACGTGCGCGCGCCGTTGCTCGCTTCGTGGGTGAACACGAGCGAGTCGTAGATGCCGCTCGCGATGCCCATCGCCTGCTTGACGCGGTCGCGCCCCTCGATCGGGCGATAGAGCACGCTCGCCTCGAGCACGACGTCGTCCGCGAACGCCTTCTCGAATTCCTCCGCGGACTTGCTCGCGAACGCCTGCCTCCAGCCCTGCGAGCGAGCGTCGACCGTGCTGGTGAGGAAGTCGTCGAGATGCGCCACGACGTCGGCGGGCTGCTCGGCGTGGGGCCAGTGCCCGGCTCGCTCGACCGTCACCGTCGTGGCCGAGGGGAAGCGCGCAGACACGCTCGCGGCCACGTGCTCCTCGGTGACGAAGCCGTCATCGGCGCCGCGCACGATCAGCACGGGGCCCGCGTACTCGGATCTCTCCGGGGCGTCCGCCAGGCCCGAGTTCCAGCACTCCGCCATCGCCCGGACGACCTCGGAGCGCATTGCCAGGCCGATCTCGACGAGGCGCTCCAAGGCCGCCTCCGACAGCCCGACCGACAGCTGCTCACGGACCGCGCGCTGCGCCTGTCGATCCCCGCCGAGCGAGCGGAACGGCTCGATCGCCTCATCGGGCAGCCGCGTGCCCGCCAGCGGCACCGGGGTCAGGAGGACCAGGCCCAGGGCGCGCTCGGGGCGGGCCGCGGCGACGAGCTCGGCGATCGCCGCCCCCATGCTCTGGCCGACGATCACGAACGGCATCTCGAGCCCATCGACGACGGCGCCCACGTCGGCGGCGTAGCGCTCGTACGTGAACGGCCCGCTCGCCGAGGCGCGCTCGCCGCAGCCCGGCAGGTCGATCTGGACGCGTTCGACGCCCGGGGTCTCGAGCTCGGCGATGACCTCGTCCCAGACGTGCTGGTCGTCGAGGAATCCGTGGACGAAGACGATCGCACGGTCACCTTCGCCATGGCGCCGAAAGGCGGTGTCCGCGTTCGCGATGGGCTCGGCGGTCGGCATCTGGGTCATACGCTCCTTCAAGTAGACCAGTCGGTCCTACTGCGGTGGGCCTTGCCCGGCCCAGTGTCGAGGGTGCCGGCATCGCCTCGCATCCGAGAGTCCCTAGTCCATTGCCCCTGTTCGCGTAGGCCAGGCCCTCGCCGTCGCCCGAAGTGGTTGACACGACGCAGGCCCCATGCTCCAATAGGGCCGATCCGCGACCGACTGGTCTACTTGGGATGCCATCCGGAGAGAAGAGCCGCACCGCCCTGGTCGAGCACGGGACGCAGCTGATGCTCCGCTCCGGCTATGCCGGCATCGGGCTCGCCGAGCTGCTGCAGGAGGCTGGGGTGCCCAAGGGCAGCTTCTACAACCACTTCGACTCCAAGGAGGCGTTCGGCGTCGAGCTCGTGCGGCTGTACTACGCCGAGCACGACCGGCTGCTGGCCGCGCTGCTGACGCAGACCGATCCCCGTCCGCTCGAGCGCCTGCGCTCCTACTTCGACCTGCTGCTGGAGCGCGCCGTCGACGCGAGCCCGCAGGCGCGCGGGTGCCTGCTGGGAATGCTCGCTCTGGAGATGGCCGGCAGCTCCGAGCCGCTGCGAGCGAGCGTCAGCGACGCCTTCCGCCGCTGGCAGGCTCGCCTTGCCGAGCTCCTGCGCCAAGCGCAGGTCGCGGGCGAGCTGGCACCCGAGCAGGACCCACAGCCGCTCGCCGCCCTGCTGCTCGACGCTTGGGAGGGGGCGTTGATGCGAGCGCGCGCATCGCGGGATCTGGAGTCCCTGCGCAACTCGCTCGATTTCGCGTTCAGCCGGTTGCCAGTCGTGGCCTGAACCTGCCAGTTCTCCACACACGCGCATCACCATTCGACCGCAATCGGATTCGGCGAGTTCGACTACGCGCGCCGCGGTCGGGTACGACACCTCGGGCAGGAGGTTGTCACTGGTTACAAGTCGAGAGAAGTCTGGCCCGCAGGACGGTGACACTGGTCCCTCGCGTACGTAATATGCATATACACATTGCAAACTGTTACGCGACAGGATCAGGGAGACCGGACGATGAAGGCTATCGAGTTCGATGCATACGGTGAGCCCGCGGACGTTCTCGCCGTCGCCGACCGGCCCGTCCCGGAGCCGGGGAAGGGGGAAGTCCGGGTGCGGATCCTGGCCAGCCCGGTCAATCCGTCTGACCTGCTGTACGTGCGGGGACACTATTCGGGCGTCGAACCGAAGTTTCCGGCCCCCGTCGGATTTGAAGGCGTGGGGATCGTCGACGCTCTCGGGCCGGAGGCGGAAGGTGTCGTCGTCGGACAGCGCGTGGCGGCCGTGAACGGTAAGGGCGGCAACTGGGCGGAATACGCGGTGCTGCCCGCCGGCTCTTCGCTCCCGGCGCCCGAGGGAATCTCAAGTGAGCAAGTGGCCTCCTTCGTGATCAACCCGGCCTCCGCCATTCTCATGGTCCGCCACGTTCTGGCCGTGCCGCGAGGGGAATGGCTTCTCCAATCGGCGGCTGGCTCCGAGCTGGGGCGCATGATCATCAGGCTGGCGCAGCGCGATGGCATCCGCACCCTGAATGTCGTGCGCCGACGCGAGTCGGTGGCGGAGTTGGAGGCCCTCGGCGCCGATGCCGTAATCGTGTCGACCGAAGGGCCGATTGACGAGCAGGTCCATGACATCGTCGGTCGCCAGGGTGTCAAGTACGCGATCGATCCGGTCGTCGGGCAGACCGGCACCGATATGTTCAAGGCACTCGACGAGGACGGCCGAATGCTGGTCTACGGCTCACTTACAGGCGAGCCCATTCGAATCGGCGAAGACCCGCGGCTCATCCTGTCGGGTCGGCGCACTCTGGAGGTCTTCTGGCTGGGATATTGGCTCCCGAGGCTGGAGGAGAGCGGCTTCTACCCACCTGGCACGCCGGCCAACTCCCAGTTGGGCAAGGACATCGAGGCCCTCATGCGCGATGACATTCTCGTGACGTCGCCCGGGCGCGCATACTCGCTGGAGGAGGTTGGCACCGCCGTCGCGCAAGCAGAGTCGGTGGGAAGGAACGGCAAGGTGCTGCTCACCGTCCCCGACACATCGCAAGCAGGGACGACCTGAGATGCCCACCTCCGATGGCGGAGGTATCACGGCGTCCGGAGTTCGTTCGCAGCGTTGGACGGACGCGTTCGCGAGCAAGTCAGCAGAGCGGTTCGGCACGGCGTTCGCTGACGATGTCGTCCTGGAGGGGACCACCCTGAGTCGCCCGGTCGAGGGACGCGAGCAGGTCATGCGTGTGATGGGCACGGCCAGCGGAATCTATGAATCGCTGCTGTTCACCCACGAGGCAACCAGCGGCCCGCGGACCTACCTGGAGTGGGAAGCGACCGCGCTTGGAGGACTTCACCTCAGAGGCGTGACCATCTTGATCAGAGACCGCAGCGGCCAGGTCGTTCGCGCGGCCATTCACCATCGTCCGCTCGGCGCTGCGCTTCGATTCTCGACCGAGCTGCGGAAGCGTCTAACCGGCGCGGTCGATCCCGGCTACTTCTACGAAGGCGACGGCGGCACGACCGGGAGGGGCTGACATGACGGAACGCGTGGACGTCGAGTTCGAGGCCGAAGGCCGAGTGACGCTGCGCGGGTGGTTGCTGTTGCCCAACGGCCCCGGGCCGCATCCGGCGATCACGATGGCACATGGATACGCCGGGGTAAAAGACCACGGCCTCGAGCGGTTCGGCCGGGCGTTCGCCGACGACGGTTTCGTCGTCCTGTTACATGATCACCGCAGCTTCGGGGCCAGTGACGGCGAGCCCCGCCAGGACATCGATCCGTGCCGGCAGATCGCCGACTGGCGGCGCGGGATCTCGTTCTTGGAGAACCGACCCGAGGTCGATTCCCGGCGGATCGGGCTGTGGGGCACGAGCTACGCCGGGGGTCATGCGATTGTGCTCGGCGCGACCGACCGGCGGCTGCGGTGCGTGGTCGCGCAGGTCCCGACGATCAGCGGCTACGAACAGGGGCTACGGCGGATTGCGCCCGACGCCGTGGCCGCGCTCGAAGAGGCGTTCGCCGAGGACGAGCGAGCGCAGGCACGAGGTGAACCTCCCCGGTACCAGGCGATCGTCAGCGCCGACCCGGCCGTCCCGGCGGCCTACCGCGCGCCGGAAGCGATCGACTTCTATCGTCAGCCGATCCCGGAAGGCATATGGGAGAACACGGTCACCGTCCGATCCACGCGCGCGGCGCGGATGTACGAACCCGGCGCCTGGATCGGCAGGGTCTCGCCGACGCCGCTGCTCATGGTGGTCGGACTGAACGACACCATCACGATCACCGATCTGGCGCTTGCCGCCTATGAGCGCGCGCTCGAGCCGAAGCGACTCGAACTGATTCCGGGCGGTCACTTCCACCCGTACACCTCCGGCTTCAGCGACGCCAGCGCGGCCGCGCGCGCGTGGTTCCGCGAGCACCTCTCCTGATTCCCGCGAGGGAGGCATCACCATGACCACATCCGCAGCCAGCGCCCTGTCCTACGATGTCTTCGTCTCGGACGGGGCGAGCTTCCGAACGGCGACCCGATCGTGTCCTCACCGGTGTCGTCCACTCTGATCTTCGGGGAGCACGACGCGCGCTTCCCCGGCGCCACCGTCTACGCGACCGAGGGCACGATCGAGGTCATGCGCAAGCAGGCCGGGGAGGGGCGCGAACAGCTCTGGGACAAGGTGTTCCCCGGCCTGATCCCCGAGAGCCCCATCCTCGCTCAGCCGATTCCGGCCGAGGGGTTCCTGCTGGAGGGGCAACGTCATCCAGGCCATCGACGTCGGCCACACCGACACCGACCACACCTCGGTCCTGCACGTGCCGTCCATCGGCCTCGTGGTCGCCGGTGACGCCCTCTACAACGGCGTGCACCAGTACTTCCTCGAAGGCGGCGACGGCGGCTTGCAGGAATGGCTCGAGGCCATCGACCGCGTCGAAGAGCTCGAGCCGCGCGCCGTCATCGCAGGCCACAAGAACAAGGACCTCCCCGACGACCCGGCCATCCTCGATCAGACCCGGCAGTACCTCCGGGACGTGATCCGGCTGCTCGACGAGAAGCCGACCGCCCGCGAGTTCTTCGACGAGATGATGGAGCTCTACCCCGACCGGCTCAACCCAGGACCGGTGTGGTACGGAGCAGTCGGCCTGCTCGGCGAGTGAGCTCCGCTAGGCCGAGCGGGCCGCCTCTGGCTCTCCGGGGAGCACGCGGTCGAGATTGGCGCGCGAGCTGATGTCGAGCTTGGCGAAGACCTTGTGCAGGTGGTACTCGACGGTGCGCGGGCTGCTGAACAG
>JAOPZQ010000016.1 GCA_025964075.1 Solirubrobacterales bacterium
TCGAAGCCGGTCCCGAGGATGATCGCGTCGACCGGATGCTCGACGCCCGCACCGTCGACGATGCTGTGTTCGCGGACCTCCCGGATGCCGTCCGTGTTCACGGCGACGTTCGGCTGGGTGAGGGCCGGCAGGTAGTCGTCGGAGAGCAGGATGCGCTTGCAGCCGAGGCTGTAGTTCGGCGTCAGCCTCTTGCGGAGCTCGGCGTCAGGGACCTGCGCCTTGAGATGCCGGCGCGGCGTTCGCTGCGCGGTTCGCATCAGCGACGGGTGGTGGGCTGGATCGCCGGCACGAACTGGATGGCCGACGCGCCGGTTCCGATCACCGCGACACGCTTTCCTGTCAGGTCACAGCTGTGGTCCCAGCGGGCCGAGTGGAAGCGCGCACCTTTGAAGCTCGTCAACCCCGGCAGGTCCGGAATGACGGGCTCGGCGAGCGCGCCGGTCGCCACCACGACGTGCTGTGCGGTCCGCTGGCCGTTCGCGGTCTCGAGCTGCCAGCGCTGCTCGCTCGCCTCCCAGCGCAGCTCTTCCACTTCGCAATCCAGCACGAGTCGGCGCTGGAGGTCGAACTGGTCTGTGACACGACGCAGGTATGCGTGCAGCTCGGGCTGCTTGGCGAACACGTTGTGCCAGTCGGGGTTCGGCGCGAACGAGAGCGAGTACAGGTGGCTCTTGACATCCACCGCGGCACCTGGGTAGGTGTTGTCTCGCCACACGCCGCCGAGGTCGCCGGCGCGGTCGATCAGGACGAAATCGTCGAATCCGGCCTGCTGCAGCCGCACGGCGGTGGCGATCGCACCGAAGCCGGTGCCGATGATCGCAACGTGGTTATGAGGAACTGAGTCAACGAGCATGTCTAGATCTCCAGTGGCGTGGCGGTGTTGAGCGGGGCGGCTTGCGAAGAGCTCGCGCGGTTCTCGAGCCAGTTCCGGTAGCGGCGCAGCGCGCGGCGCTGGTTGCGCTGGTCGCAGACGAGCGCGTGGACCGGGCGGGTCATGGCCGACGGGTGCTTGCCCCGCGTGATGCGGCGCATCTGGTGGCGAACGAGCGCCATGCTCGCGGCCGACGCGAGCGTCTTGTCCGACCAGCCGACCGGCTTCAGCCGCTCGGTGGCTTCACGCCCCTCCCGCCAGCGAATCGGGAGGTCGGGTGTGACTGCGATCGCCGTGGCCATGCCGACCAGCTCGACGCCGCTCGCGAGGACCTGCTCGGCCGTCTCGCGGCTCCTGATCCCGCCGGTCAGCATCAACGGCAACCGACTGGTCTTCGCGAGCTCGGCTGCGAGCTCCAGGAAGTACGCCTCGCGCGCCGCGGTGCGACCATCGGTCGGGCGCCCCGCCATCGCCGGGCTCTCGTAGCTGCCGCCCGAAAGCTCGACGAGATCGACCCCGAGCGGCTCGAGCATCGCGATCACGCTGGCCGCGTCGTCGGCGTCGAAGCCGCCGAGCTGAAAGTCGGCCGAGTTCAGCTTGACCGCGACCGCGAACGACGGGGACACGACCGCGCGAATCGCGCGAACGACATCGAGCAGAAGCCGTGCGCGGTTCTCCAGCGCGCCGCCCCATGCATCGCTGCGCTTGTTCACCAGCGGCGAGAGGAACTGCGAGAGCAGGTAGCCGTGCGCGGCGTGCACCTCGACGCCGTCGAATCCTGCCTGCTCGGCCAGACGTGCGGTCGTCGCGAACCGCTCCACGGTCGCGCTGATCTGCGCGTCGGTCATCGCCACCGGCTTGCCGAACCGCTTGCTGTGCTTCCCGAGCTGGACGGCGACCGCCGATGGCGCCCAGACCACCCCTGGCATGTCGGCCCGCACCTGCCGCCCTGGGTGGCTGATCTGCATCCACACCGCGGCGCCGTCGGCCTTCGCAGCATCAGCCCATCGGCTGAATGGATCAAGTGACGCGCGCTCGTCGAGCACGACCCCGCCCGGTCCAGTCAGTGCCTCGGCGTGAATCATCACGTTTCCGGTGATGAGCAGGCCCACGCCGCCGGCCCCCCAGCGGCGATACAGCGAGATCAGCCGCCCGTCGGGGAGCTGCGAGCTACCCGCCAGATTTTCCTCCATCGCAGCCTTCGCGATGCGGTTGCGCAGCGTGCCTCCCGATCGCAACGGCAACGCAGAGAACAGCTCAGTCGACCTCAAGAAAGCACCGCCTTGAACTCAGGTATCATGTGAACGGCGCTCACATTAGGTCCTCGTGTAAACACTGTCAACATCAGTGTGATCAATGTCCACATCGAAGGCACCGAAAGCGGCGTACCACCACGGAGATCTGCGTGCGGCGCTCGTTCGCGCCGCGATCGAGCTACTGGAAGAGAGCGGCGAGACCGAGCTCTCGCTGCGCGCCGTCGCGCGCCGCGCCGGCGTCTCACCGGCCGAACCCTATCGGCATTACGCCGACCGAGAAGCGCTGGTCTCAGCGGTCGCGGCGGTCGGCTATCGCGAGCTCGCCGAGCGGCTGGCGTCGGCGCACCCGTCGCCGTCGACTCCGGAGGAGCTGGCAAGCGTCGCGGTCGCCTATGTGCTGTTCGCGCTGCAGCGACCCACGCTGTTCCGGATCATGTTCGGCGAGCCCTGCGATCGGGACAGCGACGAGCGCGTCGCCGCCACCGCGGCGGTCGCGCTCTACGTGCGCGGGATCGTCGAACGAACCTTCCCGCAAGCGGACGACGACGCGCTCTCGAACGCGATCTGGGCCCTCGTCCACGGACTCGCATTCCTGCACCTCGACGGCAAGCTCGAGGCATCGAGGCCGTCAGTTGTAGCGGACCGGGTCACCGCCGCAGTCCAGGCACTCCTGACCGCCACCAGAGCCCAACCGGCGCCGGCAGCACCCGGGCAAGCCTAGGTCCGCTTCCAAGCATCCGGCGCGGGCAACTCAAGTGCCTCGACCCGCACCTTCGGCCTTCGAGACCGAAGCTCAAATCAGCGAAGACTCCAGCATCCGTGCGGGTTTTCGAGCGCGCCCGAGAGGATTCGAACCTCTGACCTTCGGTTCCGTAGACCGACGCTCTATCCAGCTGAGCTACGGGCGCAGCGACAGGGCATTGTAGCCCGGTCGGAGGGGATGCCCGAACGGCCGGGGCGGGTTGGACGGTGGTTCCGGAGAGGGCGGGATTCGAACCCGCGATGGAGTGTGAACCCCATACTCGCTTAGCAGGCGAGTGCCTTCAGCCACTCGGCCACCTCTCCCGCGGGGAGGGCTCAGTGTATAGGGCGCTAGCCGTCGACCACGAGCGACTCGAGCGGCCCGCGCAGGCGGCCCGCGCGCTTCGAGACTCCGGGCAGGCGCACGATCCGCGCGGTCATCGGGGCGCCGGACTGCCGGCGGCGGAGCTGCTCGTGCGAGACCGGCTTCCAGAGGCGGTCGATGACGTCGCGCGGGTCGCCCGCGGCCTCCTCGACGCTGACGCCGAGGTGCTCCGCCCATAGGCGCTCGCGGGTCGCGCGCGCGAGATCCGGGTCCGGGCAGACCAGGTTCACCTCGGTGTCGTTGAACAGCGAGTGCTCGTTCAGGTTGGCCGAGCCGATCGTGAGCCACCGGTCGTCGACGATGCCGACCTTCGCGTGGACGTATACGGGCGACGGATCGCCGCCGTCGTGGGCGTAGAGCGCGCAGACGACGAGGCGGTCGCCCGCGCCGTCGGCCTCGACGAGGACGCCGAGTTGCCCGCGCGTGTCGTCGGCGCCGTCGTTCGGCCGCGAGGGCAGGACGATGACCATGCGGAAGTCGTCTGCCGGCGGATGGCGAAGCTTGTCGGCGAGGACGGCGACGATCTCGGGCGACCACAGGAACTGGCTCTCGAGGTAGATGAGCCGCCGGGCGGAGCGCAGCGCGCGCAGGTAGGCCTGGAGGAGTCGGAAGTCCCCTCGGGGCACGGCGTCGTAGACCTTCTCCGGCACGGTGCGGACGATCTGGACCTCGTGGCCGCCCGCCTCCGGCTGGGCCGGCGCCACCGTGGCGGGGAGCGTCTCCCCCGTAGTCTCGTGCCAGCGCATGCCGAAGTGCTCCGCCACGTCGCCGACCACCGGGCCGTGCAGGCGGGTCGCCACGTCATGCCATCCGAGCGCGCCGCGGTCGGGATGGCCGGGTTCGTCGTAGCGGTCGCCCGCGAGGTCGGTGAGGTCGATTCCGCCGACGAACGCGACCTCGTCGTCGACGATCACGAGCTTCTCGTGATGGCAGTGCATCGGCCGCTCGCGACTGTCGAGCGCGCACCGGATGCGTGTGCCTTCGCAAAGTGCGTCGCGGCCCTCGCGCACCTCCGGCCGGGTCGGGTGGAAGACGGGGACCGGCGCGCCCGCCCACGCGAGCACCCGGACCGGTATGCGCTCGGCGGCCTCGGCGAGGATCTCCCGCACGGTGCGCCGCCGCTCGCCTCGCACGAGCGCGAAGTGGGGCGCGACGTGCCAGCCGGCGACGTGCACGTGCGAGCGCGCGCCGGACACGGCCTCCGCGATCGCCGGGAGCGCCTCGCTGCCGTCGATCAGGACCTCGACGTGGTTGCCCGTCCGCGGCGGGGGATACGGCGCGGCCCACGTCCCCTCCTCCTCGACGTCGAGGACATTCCCCCAGCCCACGCGCCGTAGGCGCCGACCGTGATGGGCTCGCACCGCCCGTTCGAGGCCGTCGCCGATGAGCCGGTCGAGGCGGTCCATCGCGCTCGCCATGCCGAAGGCCTACCCCGCCGGGCCGAAGCGGAAGCAGACCGCATTAGAGTCTGAGAACGCCCGCCTGGAGGGGTGGCAGAGTGGACGAATGCGCCGGTCTTGAAAACCGGTGCGGGGCAATCCCCCGCCGTGGGTTCGAATCCCACCCCCTCCGCTCATGGCCTCGAGGAGGTGCCGCCGGCCATAGGAGGCGCGGCATCGCCCGGAAGTCCGTCCAACGTCGGACCGGTTTGTTGAGCGGGGGCTCGCGGCGGCCGAAAGGCTCGGCATGCCCCGCCGCCTCCACGCCCTCCTCCTCCTATTGCTGCTCGCCGCCGGCACGCTGGTCGTTCCGACCGCGCAGGCCCGCTCGCACCGCAAGGCCCGGCAGACCACGGTCGCTCCCGACACCGGCCTGCGCGGGAGCCGCTGCGTCGCCGCTCCCTACCTCGGCCAGGACCCCGGCGAGGATCCGTCCCAGGACACGACGTCGCTCGGGGCCGCGGCGCCGGCGGGCTACGAGATCGGCGCGCCGACCACGCGCGACCACTCGGTCAAGCGAGTGATGATCCTCATCCACGGCGGCGGCTGGTACACGGTCGGTCCCGCCGCGCTGCATTCGGGCCGCAGCTCCGAGCAGCGCTGGCGCGCCGCCGGGTGGGAGACCGTCGGGATCGACTACCGCGCGTGCGCCGCCGCGCCCGGCGACGTCCTCACCTTCTACGACCTGGTCCGCCAGCGCGTCGGCCCGGGCGTGCCGATCTGCGTCGAAGGCGAGTCCGCGGGCGGGCACCTCGCGCTGATGCTCGCCGCAGATCGCTCCGACGTGGCCTGCGTCATCGCCGCCGGCACCCCGACCAACCTCCGCAGCGTCGCCACCGAGGGCAAGGCCGAGGCCGCGAGCGGCACCGGCGTGCCGAAGCTCCGGACGGGCAGCGCCTACGTCCAGGGTCTCGCCCGGGCGGCGTTCGGACGCGGCGCGCTCGGCGACCTCAGCCCGGTTACGTGGGCCGGAGGCATTCGCGCCCGCGTCCTCATCGGCACCGCCGCCACGGATCCGATGGTTCCCGCCGCCCAGGCACAGGAGCTCGCCGCGGCGATCAAGGGCGCCAACCCCGGCGCCTACGTCGATGTCGACCAGCTAGAGGCCGGTTCCGTGAACTGGGTCCACGGACCGGTCACCCAGGCGGCGGTCGACGACTTCGCCAACCGCATGACCGCGCTGGTCAAGCCGTTCGGCGTCCCGGCCACCGGCACCCCGGCGGCGCTCTTCCCGAATCCCTTCGCCATGCTGATGGGCCGGGTCGGTTCGTTGCTGCGATAGCTTCGCTTCGGCTCCGGCGCGGAAGCGGCCCACCACATTCGGGGGCGCTGAGCGCCGCTAGGGTACGCTCGGCGCTGGCGCGCGAGGCGCGCGCCCAGAACGATGTCCCTTCAGGCCCGGAAGCCGCTTCAGCTCGACTTGCCGCGCGACGGTCACGCAGCCGCGCTCGTTCGCGCCGCGCTCGCCGAGATCCCGGGGCCGACGGAGGCGCTCGGCCATCGCCTCGCCCTGCTCGCCACCGAGCTCGTGACCAACGCGGTGCGCCACGGCGTCGGGCAGATCCGGTTCCTCGCAAGGTTCGAGAACGCGATCGTCCGCGTCGAGGTGCGCGACGACGGCGGCGGGTTCGACCTCGAGCGCTCGCTGGCGATCGAGGGGACCGCGGCCGGCGGGTTCGGCCTGAAGATCGTCGACCGGATGGCCGACCGGTGGGGCGCCGACGCGTCCCGAGGGCTCGTGTGGTTCGAGCTCGACCTCGCCTGATGCGCTGCTTCGGCGACGGCGACCCCCTCTACGCCGCCTACCACGACGACGAGTGGGGCCGGCCGGTCAGCGACGAGCGCGGCCTGTTCGAACGGCTGTGCCTCGAGGGCTTCCAGTCGGGCCTCTCATGGCTGACGATCCTGCGCAAGCGCGAGTCGTTCCGGGCGGCGTTCGCCCGCTTCGACCCCGACGCCGTCGCCGCCTTCGGCGAGGACGACGTCGCGCGGCTCCTCGGCGACGCGGGCATCGTCCGCAACCGGGCCAAGATCGCGGCGACGATCGGGAACGCCCGGGCGACCGTGGCGCTGCGCGAGGCGGGCGGCTCGCTGGAGGAGACGATCTGGGGGCACCGCCCCGCTCCCCGCGCGGCCCCGGCGGCGTGGGCCCAGGTCCCGGCGGTCACGCCCGAGTCGCAGGCGCTCAGCCGCGAGCTCAAGGCGCGGGGGTTCCGGTTCGTCGGGCCGACGACGGTCTACGCCGCGATGCAGGCGTGCGGGCTGGTCAACGACCACCTCGCGGACTGTCCGGCGCGGGCCGCGACCGAGAAGGCTCAGGCCGGCGGCAGCTCGGCCGGCGCGCCGTAGGCGCCGAGCGCGGCGGGAAGCGCGACGCTCCCGTCCTCGCGCTGACCGTTCTCGAGGAGCGCGATCAGCGTGCGGCCCACCGCGACGGCGGTGCCGTTCAGCGTGTGCAGCGTCTGCGGGCGCCCGCCACCCGCCGGGCGGTAGCGGATGTCGAGCCGCCGGGCCTGGTAGTCCGTCGTGTTGCTGCAGGACGTGAGCTCGCGGAAGCGCCCCTGCCCCGGCAGCCACGCCTCGACGTCGTACTTCTTCGCCGCCGAGGCGCCGAGGTCGCCGACCGCGATCGCCACGACCCGGTAGGGGATGTCGAGCTCCTGGAAGAGCGACTCCTCGATCGCGAGCAGGCGCTCGTGCTCCTCCTCGGAGTCCTCGGGACGCACGAAGCTGAACATCTCGACCTTGTCGAACTGATGGACGCGGAAGATGCCCCGCGTGTCCTTGCCGGCGGCGCCCGCCTCGCGGCGGAAGCACGTGGAGAAGCCGGCGTAGCGGCGGGGCAGCGACTCCTCGTCGAGGATCTCGCCGGCGTGGAGCGACGCCAGGGCGACCTCGCTCGTGCCGGTCAGGTAGAGATCGTCGTCGGGGAGGCGATAGATCTGCTGCTCGGTGTCGGGCAGGAAGCCCGTGCCGTAGAGGGCCTGCTCGCGCACGAGCACCGGCGGGATCACGGGCTCGAAGCCCTGGGCGCCGAGGCGGTCGAGGGCGAACTGGACGAGCGCGAGCTCGAGCCGCACGAGGTCGCCGCGCAGATAGGCGAAGCGGGAGCCCGAGAGGCGCGCGGCACGCTCCATGTCGATGCGGGGACCGGCGAGCTCGAGATGGTCGCGGCCGGTGCGCCCCTCGGCGCCGGGCGGGCCGGGCCGGATCACGGTGTCCTCGAGCGGGGCGTCCTCGGCGGGCAGGTTGGGGAGCGAGGCGAGGAGCGAGTCGAGCTCGCGCTTGAGGCGCGCCTCCTCGTCGGAGAGCTCGCGCCCGCGGGCCGACAGCGCGGCGAGCCGCTCGCGCTCCTCCGGAGTGGGCGCGCCGCGGCGGCCGCGGCTCGCGGCGTTCAGCTCCGCCTTCTGCTCCTCGAGCGCCTGCGTCGCCTCGCGCCAGCGGGCGTCGAGTTCGAGCACGCGGTCGATCGTCTCCGCCTGCTCGGGCCCGCGCCGCGCCAGCGCAGAGCGCACGCGGTCGGGCTCGCGCCGGATCAGCCGAAGATCGAGCACGGCTAGATGGCCGGTTCCGCGGCCGCGTGTGCGTGGGGCCGATGCCGGAGGGATGCCGGGCGGGGGGAGCAGGACGAGGACAAGACTGGACGTCTGGCCTCTTCCGATGACCCCGATCCGGCGCCCATCCGGCGCCGCATCCACGTGCGCGGGGTCGGGGAACCGGCCATCTCTACCCGCCCGGAGTCGCCTGGCCGCCGGCGCTCGACGTCCCGGAGGAGCAGACCCCCCCGCCGGGGGTGTTCACCTTCGGCGCCTGGCGACCGGAGTACTTGACGACGAACTTGGCGACCGCGACCGCGTCGGGCCCGACGACGATGTTCTGGGGCATGATCGCGCCCGAGAAGCCACCGTTCCGAAGCGCGTAGAGCACGCGGGTGAGCGTGCACTCCTTGCGATAGTTGAAGTTCGGGCCGTCCGTGCGCTCGCGCGTCGAGATGTTCGAGGCCGACCCGTGGGTGGCCGCGAAGGACAGCGTGTGGCACCCGCCGCAGCGCTGCTGGAACAGGTGCGCTCCGCCCTGGTCGGCGTGGTCGACGCCGGTGCCGGCCTTTTGCGTTCCGCATGCCGTCGCGCCCAGCGCGAGCAGCAGCGCAGGCAGCACGAAGAGCAGCGGTCGGGCGAGCCGGGCCATGACGGCGGGGATCATACGGAAGAATCCCGCCCCGCCCATGAGCCGATACGCCCTCGTCATCCCCGCCCTCGCCCTCGCCGCCGCGCTCGCCGGCTGCGCCGATCACTCGCGTGCCCAGGAGAGCGGCGGCGTCGTCAGCCTGACGCTCGAGGAGTTCCGGATCGCGCCGCAGAACGTCTCCGCCCATCGGGGCGCGATCACGTTCGTGGTCCGCAACGACGGCCTCCTCGCCCACACGCTGCGGGTGAAGCAGGGCCGCCACGTCATCGGCGGCACGACGACGATCGCCCCCGGCGCGACGCAGCGCAGCACGGTGCGCCTGCAGCCCGGCCACTACCGGATCTTCTCGTCGTTGCGGCGGGACGAGCTCCTCGGCCAGTACGGGCAGCTGACGGTTCACGGTCACTGAGGAGGACTTCGCCGGGCGGACTCGAAGCACGGCCTGCTCCCCGGCGCCGGTCCGGAGACGACCAGAAACGGTCGTCCCGTCCGGCGGCAACCGACAAGCGACCGGCGCCGGGGTCCGCTCTGCTATCACCCCGCAATGGCCGCGCCGGTGCACCGCGGAACCTTCCGCGAGGTGTTCGGATACTTCGCCACCGGTGTGGCGGTGGTCACCGCCGCGGGCCCGACCGGCACGGGCGGCCTGACCGCCAACGCGGTGAGCTCGCTCTCCCTCGACCCGCTGCTCGTGCTCGTGTGCTTCGACCGCACGGCGCGGACGCTGCCGCTCGTCCGCGAGACGCGCCGGTTCGCGGTCAACGTCCTGCGCTCCGGTCAGGAGGAGCTCGCCGCGCGGTTCGCCTCGAAGATCCCCGAAGGCGAGAAGCTCTCGGGCCTGAACCATCACGACGTCCAGGGGATCCCGGTGCTCGACGACGCCCTCGCCTGGGCCGTCTGCGACCTGCGCGAGCTCGTCCCCGGCGGCGACCACCTGATCGCCATCGGCGAGGTCACCGCGCTCCACCACGACGACGGCGAGCCGCTCGTGTGGTTCCGCGGGACGTACCGCGAGCTGGCGGACTGAGGCCCGACAGACGACGCCTCGAGGAGGCGGGTTCGGACGCCGCGGCGTGTGTACCCGACGAACGTCGACTTGCCGCCCTCCAGGCGACGGTAGATGGACGTTCGGTGCCGACCCCGCTCGGCCGCGCTCCTTCGTGGCCGCCGTTTTTCGAAGCGCCGCTACCCCGTCGTCGCCGCCCGCACCGCGAGCCCGAAGATCACCAGCGCCGCGACCGCCATCACGCCGAGCTCCCTGCGCACGATCGAGAGGACCACGGAGCGCTGCTCGGCCTCGGGCAGCCGGCCCACTGCCCGCGCGTCGTCGAGGCCCCGGGCGGCGAGCACGGCGTCGGCCGCCCCGATCCGCAGCTGCTCGGCGACGAACGAGATCGCGATCGGCAGGACGCCGTAGAGGATGTGCAGCGACCCGTAGCCGCGGCGGCCGATCGCGAGCAGCACGACCCCGATCAGCGCCTCGAGGACCACGGCGCCCTGCGCCGCGCGCAGGAGCGGCCAGAAGACCCGCGTCTCCCGGACGCGGTACCAGCACCAGGCCCCCCACCCGCCGGCCGCCAGCGAGAGCGCGAGGACGGCGACGCCCACGGCCACGTGGACCATCGTCACCGGGGCGCCCCCATCGTCACTTCCGACACAAGTAACACTTTGTCACGAGCGGAGAGCGCCCGGTGCTATAAGTCCGAAGCGGTGCTCCGCAGCTATCTCCCCGCAATCGTGTTCGTCGGCCTCGGGACCTTGATCGGCGGCCTCTTCGTTGTCGCCAACACGTACCTCGGGCCCAAGCGCCGGGTTCGTCTCCAAGCGAAGCGGATGCCCTACGAATGCGGCCTGCCCTCGGAGATCCGCCAGGGATTCCGCTTCGGCATCTCGTTCTACCTGATCGCGATGCTCTTCATCCTCTTCGACATCGAGACGATCTTCCTCTACCCGGTCGCGGTGGAGCTCCGGTCGTTCGGCACGTTCGCGCTGAGCGAGATGATCGTCTTCGTCGTCCTCCTCGCGGTCGCATTCGTGTACGTCTGGCGGCGCGGCGCCCTGGATTGGTAGCCGCGGGTGCCTGACGCCACCGGCCTCGAACTGCTCGCCCAGGACCTCCGCGACCGGGACGCCGACACCGTCCTCGACACGCTGTTCTTCCGCGACCGCGCGACGATCATCGTCGACCCGGCGCACAACCGCGATGCGCTGACCGGTCTGCGGGATCAGGGGTACTCGTTCCTGGCATCGGTGCACGGCGTCGACTACTACCCCGAGGAGCCCCGGCTCGGCGTGCTCTACGAGCTGCTCGACATGAAGCGGGTCGACCGGATCACGGTCAAGGCGCGCGTCCACACCGAGCGGCCAGAGCTGCCCTCGGTCGTCGACCTCTTCCCGACCGCCGATCACCAGGAGCGCGAGATCTACGACATGTTCGGCGTGGTCTTCAGCGGCCATCCGGACCTCCGGCGCATCCTCATGCCCGAGGACTACGAGGGACACCCGCAGCGCCGCGACTTCCCGGTCGGCGGCGAGCCGATCATCTTCACGTACAACGAGAAGCTGATCCCCGGCTGGCTGGAGGGCCAGTGAGCAGCGGCGTCCCCCGCTTCGCGCACGGCTCCCGCGTCCCGGGCTGGGACACCGCGGCCGACCTGTCGAAGCCGGCGGCCGGGTATCCCGACCCGGCGACGGTCGAGGTCCCGGAGGAGCTCCGCGCCGAGATCGAGCGCGCGATGGCGAAGTACCCGGACCCGCGCTCTGCGGTCATCCCGGCGCTCCACGCCGCGCAGCGCGTCCACGGCTGGTGCTCGCCCCCGGCGCTGTCCCAGGTCGCGGCGGTGATGGGGCTCACGCCCGCCTACCTCGAGGCGATCGCGACGTTCTACGACATGTTCTCGACGACGCCGAAGGGCCCGCACGACATCTACGTGTGCACGAACATCTCGTGCTCGCTGTGCGGCGCCGACGAGATCTACGACTCGATGCTCGACAGCGCCGGCGACGACCCCGTCTTCAACGTGCGCGCGTTCGAGTGCCTGGGCGCATGCGACATCGCGCCGATGGCGTCGGTGAACGGCGAGTACGTCGGTCCCCTCGAGCCCGAGGACACCGACCGGATCGTCGCGGACCTGCGCGCCGGCGGCGAGGTCCTCGTCGACAAGCAGCTGCGGCGCCGCAAGGTCGCCGATCCCGAGGCGAACACGAAGGACTTCGACGCGTGATCAAGCTCCTCTTCAAGGACATCGACGAGCCCGGGCTGAACACGCTCGAGGTCTACCAGCGCCGCGGCGGCTACCAGGCGCTGCGCAAGGCCTTCGCGATGAGCCCGGAGGAGGTCACCGAGCAGATCATGACCTCGGGCATCCGGGGCCGCGGCGGCGCGGGCTTCCAGATGGGCCGCAAGGTCTCGTTCCTGCCCAAGGGCGACATGCCCAAGTACGTCGTGTGCAACGCCGACGAGTCCGAGCCCGGCACCTTCAAGGACCGCGAGCTCATGCAGAAGAACCCGCATCAGCTCGTCGAGGGCATCGTCATCGCCGCCTACGCGGCGGGAGCGACGCGGACGTTCATCTACATCCGCGGCGAGTACCAGCTCCAGGCCCAGATCCTCGATGCCGCGATCGCCGAGGCGGAGCGCGCGGGCTACCTCGGCGAGAACATCCTCGGCTCGGGGTTCGGCTGCTCCCTCGTGCTGCACCGGGGCGCCGGCGCCTACATCTGCGGCGAGGAGACCGGCCTCCTCGACTCGCTCGAGGGCAAGCGCGGGAACCCGCGGCTGAAGCCGCCGTTCCCGGCGATCCAGGGCCTCTACCAGGGACCGACGTTGATCAACAACGTCGAGACGCTCACGACGGTCCCGGTGATCATGCAGATGGGCGGCGAGGAGTACGCGAAGATCGGCACCGAGACCTCGACGGGCACGAAGCTCGTCAGCGTCAGCGGCCACGTCAACCGCCCGGGCAACTACGAGATCGAGCTCGGGATCCCGGCGCGGGAGCTGATCTACGGCCTGGCGGGCGGCATTCGCGACGGGCGCGGGATCAAGCTCTGGTTCCCGGGCGGATCGAGCTCTCCGGTGCTCGAGGAGGAGGACCTCGACGTCCCCTACGACTTCGACTCGCTGGCCAAGGCCGGGTCGATGCTCGGCTCCGGCGCGGTCATCGTCGCCGACGACCGCACGCCGGTGATCGACGTCGCGATGAAGACGGCGAAGTTCTACCGCCACGAGTCCTGCGGGAAATGCACGCCGTGTCGCGAGGGCACGAACTGGACGGTGAAGATGCTCGAGCGCATCGACGAGGGCCTCGCCACGCCGATGGACCTCGACATCATGGCCTCGGTCCAGGAGGAGATCATCGGCAACTGCCTGTGCGTGCTGGGCGACGCGATGGCGATGCCGATCGGCTCGATGATCGCCAAGTTCCGCGGC
>JAOPZQ010000656.1 GCA_025964075.1 Solirubrobacterales bacterium
ATCCACGCGGCGCTAGCCGCCCGCGCCCGCGGCGCCTGCAACAACGTCACGCAGGCTCCGGCGCCCCCGCCGGCGACGGCCACGCCGACGCCCCCCGGCACGCCGCCCACTCAGGTCGCGACGGGCACGGTGAAGCCGGCGAAGCCGATCTTCCGCGTCCAGGCGCCGCCGGCGCCGCCGGCGTCGACGAGCGCGACGAGGGACACGGGCACCGTGTACCCGGCCGAGACCGTCGCCGCCCACACCGGCTCCGGACCCCCCGCGGCGCTGGTCCTCCTGGGAGCGCTCGCCGCGGGCTTCGCGCTCCTCGGGCTGCTGGCGCTGAGCGTCCGCGCGCTCGGCCTCGAACCGCGGTGGAGCCTCGGCATGCGCCACGCGTTCGGCGAGGCCGGATACCGCACGGCGGGCATCTGGGCCGAGTTCACGGACTGGGTCCGGCTCGGCCGCTAATGCCGGTCGGAACGGGCTTTCCGACTACAATTGACGGGTGGGCGAGCCCCCCGACGACCTTCGTCTCTTCGACCCTCTCACGGCGGCCGCGGGGGCCCGCGATTCCGTCCGGAACGCGCGCAACCATGGTCGGCCCCACGCGACGCCTCCGCACCCTGTCGAGGCGTCCGAACCGGCCGTAAGTCGAGAGGAAGAGGTACCCATGGAGTTCACGCCACAGACCGCCATCACCCGCGAGGCCGAGGCCGCGCCCGGTAGCGGCGGCCTGCGCGTGGAGCGGCACTTCTCGACCCCTGGCGTGCACCCGTTCGACGAGATCGAGTGGGAGACGCGCGACGCCCGGATCGGCTTCGGCGGCAAGGTCTCGTTCGAGCAGACGGACGTCGACTTCCCGAAGACGTGGTCGCAGAACTCGACCAACATCGTGAGCCAGAAGTACTTCCGGGGCCAGCTCGGAGCGCCGGAGCGCGAGCACAGCGTGCGGCAGATGATCGGTCGTGTCTCGGGCACGATCGCGGCCTGGGGCCGTCGTCTCGGCTACTTCGCGGCGGCGGAGGACGCGGACGCGTTCGAGGGCGAGCTCACGTGGCTGCTCCTGCACCAGTACGCGGCGTTCAACTCACCGGTGTGGTTCAACGTCGGGTTCGAGGAGTCGCCGCAGTGCAGCGCGTGCTTCATCCTCAGCGTGGGCGACAACATCGAGTCGATCCTCGACTGGAACACCAAGGAGGGCATGATCTTCCGCGGCGGCTCCGGGTCGGGCATCAACCTCTCGAACATCCGCGGGTCGATGGAGCCGCTGGCCAAGGGCGGCACCGCGTCCGGGCCGGTGTCGTTCATGCGCGGCGCCGATGCGTGGGCGGGCACGATCAAGTCGGGCGGCAAGACGCGCCGCGCGGCGAAGATGGTCGTCCTCGACGTCGACCACCCCGACATCCGCGAGTTCATCTGGTGCAAGGCCAAGGAGGAGGACAAGGCCGCCGCGCTGCGCGACGCCGGGTTCGACATGTCGATCGACGGTGACGGCTTCCAGTCGATCCAGTACCAGAACGCGAACAACTCGGTGCGCGTCACCGACGAGTTCATGCGCGCCGTCGAGGAGGACGGCGAGTGGCGGCTGATCGCGCGCACGACCGGCGAGCCCGTCGGCGAGCCGGTCTCCGCGCGTGAGCTGATGAGCGAGATCGCCGAGGCGGCATGGCGCTGCGCCGATCCGGGCGTCCAGTACGACACGACGATCAACCAGTGGCACACCTCTCCCAACTCGGGGCGGATCAACGCGTCGAACCCGTGCTCGGAGTACATGCACGTCGACGACTCCGCGTGCAACCTGGCGTCGCTCAACCTGATGAAGTTCCGCCGGCCGGATGGCACGTTCGACGTCGAGTCCTTCGAGCACGCCGTCGACATCGTCTTCCTCGCGCAGGAGATCATCGTCGGGCCGTCGAGCTACCCGACCGAGGACATCGGCAAGAACGCCCGCGCGTTCCGCCAGCTCGGCCTCGGCTACGCCAACCTCGGCGCCTACCTGATGGCCGGCGGCATGCCCTACGACTCGGACGCCGCCCGCGGGACGGCGGCGGCGATCACCGCGCTGATGACCGGCCGCGCCTACCACCAGTCGGCGCGAGTGGCGGCGGCGATCGGCCCCTACGATCGCTACGCGGAGAACCGCGACCCGCACAACGCGGTCATGCGGATGCACCGGGACGCGGCGTACGCGATCCCCGACTCGACCTGCGCGGACGACGAGCTGCTCGTGGCCGCTCGCCGCTCGTGGGAGGCGGCGGTCGAGGAGGGCGAGCGCTCCGGCTACCGGAACGCGCAGGCGACGGTGCTCGCGCCGACGGGGACGATCTCGTTCCTCATGGACTGCGACACGACCGGCATCGAGCCCGACTTCTCGCTCGTGAAGTTCAAGGAGCTGGTGGGCGGCGGGCAGATGACGATCGTCAACCGCACGGTCCCGCTGGCGCTCCAGGAGCTCGGCTACACGGACGAGCAGATCGAGGCGATCGAGCGCCACATCGACGAGCACGCGACGATCGTCGGCGCCCCGCACCTGGCCGACGAGCACCTCTCGGTGTTCGACGTGGCCGTGGGCGAGCGCGCCATCAGCCACATGGGCCACATCCAGATGATGGGGGCCGTTCAGCCGTTCATCTCGGGCGCGATCTCGAAGACGGTGAACCTGCCCGAGACCGCGAGCGTCGACGACATCGCCGACGCCTACCTGCAGGCGTGGCGCATGGGCGTCAAGGCACTGGCGATCTACCGCGACGGCTCGAAGACGGCGCAGGCGCTGCGCACCGACGCGCAGAAGGAGAAGCCCATCGAGGCTCCCTCGGAGGAGGTCATCGAGCGCGCGGTGGCCGCGGCGCTGCAGAAGGCGGCGGCGGACGTCGGTCCGCCTCGGCGCCGCATGCCGCGCGAGCGCGAGTCCCTCACCCACAAGTTCTCGATCGGCGGCCACGAGGGCTACATCACGGCCGGGAAGTACGAGGACGGGACGGTCGGCGAGATCTTCCTCACCGACATCGGCAAGGAGGGCTCGACCCTCCGCGGCATGATGAACTCGTTCGCGACCGCGATCTCGATCGCGCTGCAGTACGGCGTGCCGCTCGAGACCCTCGTCCAGAAGTTCGCCTACATGCGCTTCGAGCCGGAGGGCATGACGACGAACCCGGAGATCCCGTTCGCCAAGTCGATGCCCGACTACATCATGCGCTGGCTGGCGTCGCGGTTCCTGGACGTCGACACGCAGGAGGAGCTCGGCATCCTCACGGCGGCGGTGCGGGCCCGCAAGATGGCGCAGGACGCCGCGATGTCGCTGAGCTCCGACACCGCCGGGCCGCCGACGTCGCCCGCGCCCGCGGCGACGCGCGACGGCGGCGCCAACAACGGCGGCGGCGCGACACCGGCGCAGCCGGCCGCGGTGGCGTTCACCGACACGCCACCGGTCCTGCCGGCCCGGCTGACGGGGCTGGACCTCGGCCCGGCGTGCGGCCAGTGCGGCGGGATGATGCAGCGCACCGGCTCGTGCTACACGTGCTCGAGCTGCGGGAACAACACCGGCTGCGGCTGATGGCCGTTCGCCCGGATGCACGCGATTGCATCTAACGCGCGCGCTGAGCCGACGCCGCGGGCGGCGGGCGATGGTGCCGCTCGATGAAAGTCCAGCTGATCGGAGCCTGCGCCGGCTGTCCCGGCGCTCATAGGAGATGTTCACGGAGGGCCGGCATCCGCCGGCCCTCCTTCTGAGCGCGCACGTGCTCCGGATCCCAGTCGGACGGCCAGGTCGGCGACGTCATTCCCGATGGTACGTTCGGCAGACCCGAGACGGAGGTTGTCATGCGTTGGGCCTTCATCCTCGCTCGCTCTCTGGTGTCCGCGCCGCCTGCTCTCTCGGAGACACGGCAAGAGCCAGAAACCCAGCTGAAGTCGGGCACTTCTTGGGGTGGGCACGGCGACAACATCCCGTACGCGTTCAAGGTCTCGGTGACGGTCGACCGGGTGTCCCGTCCGGCCTAGTAGCGCCGAACGTGTCCCGCGCGGCGGACAGCCGCGGGCTCG
>JAOPZQ010000494.1 GCA_025964075.1 Solirubrobacterales bacterium
GCTGACCGAGCGCGAGCTCGAGGTGCTGCGCCTCGTGGCCGAGGGGATGGCCAACAAGGCGATCGCCGATCGCCTGGCGATCTCGGAGCGCACCGCGCGCACGCATGTGAGCAATCTCCTGGCGAAGCTCGGGCTGACCTCGCGGACGCAGGCGGCGCTTCTCGCGGTGCGCGAGGGCCTCGTCAGCGAGGCCTGATCCGGCGCCCTGTCTGACAGCGTGTCAGTCGTACGTCAATCGACCTACGTCCAATGTCCCCGTTTGGACGGGTCGCGCGGCCGATGACAGGGCCTGGCACAGGGGGGACACTGCCACCAGTCCGGACATATATCTCCGGATCGGTGCGCGGAGAGATTGGGCGCAGGGACGCGCGAACTCCCTGCCTGGCAGTAGGGCCGCGCACCAAAGCTTGGCGGGGCAGGGGACGGTGATCTACAGGGGTCGCCTTCCGCCGGTGCCACGGATGGCTCGACGGTGGTCGAGCGGTGGGCCACGGATCGGCCTCCGCCGACGACCGCCGAAAGCGCAAGGCTTGGCCGGCGGCAGGAAAGCCGTTCGGTATTCCCCCAAGGCGCGTGGGGCCCGGCGCCCGGCTCGGGCCCCGCGTCGCGCCTTCTGCTCGAAAGCCCCCTCCGGTACTCGGTTGGGGCTTTTCTTTTGCTTTACTTCTCCAACTTCATGCCCAAGATGAAGACCCATTCCGGCGCCAAGAAGCGCTTCAAGGTGACCGGCACCGGCAAGGTGCGCGGCCGCTCGGCGTTCACGAGCCACATCCTCGAGAAGAAGTCGCCGAAGCGGAAGCGCCGTCACGGGCAGCCCGCGGTGATCTCGAAGGCCGACGTGCCGAGGGTCAAGAAGCTCCTGGGAGTCGGCAAGTGACGCGCGTCAAGCGTTCCGTCGCCGCCCGCAAGAAGCGGCGTGCCGCCCTCGAATTGACGAAGGGCTTCCGCGGCGAGGCGCACTCGAACTACCGCCGCGCGAAGGAGGCCCTCCTCAAGGCCGACCAGTACCGCTACCGCGACCGCCGCAACCGCAAGCGCGACTTCCGCCGCCTGTGGATCACGCGCATCAACGCGGGCGCGCGGCAGAACGGCCTCAGCTACTCGCAGTTCATGCACGGTCTGCAGCTGGCCGGCGTCGAGCTCGACCGCAAGATCCTCGCCGACATGGCCGTCCGCGACCCGGACACCTTCCGGCGATTTGCCGAGCGCGCCCGTGAGGCGGCGGCGTCGGCCACCTGATCCACCGACGACACCGCAATCGCACTTCGGGCGCCGATTCCACAGGAACGGCGCTCTTTTTGTTTCCGAATGGTCATCACCTCCCCCCACAACGAGCGACTGAAGGGCCTGCGCAAGCTCCAGGAGAAGCGCGAGCGCGAGCGCACGGGGCTGTTCGCGGCCGAGGGGGAGGACCTGCTCGACGCGGCGGACGCCGCCGGTTGGGAGCCCGAGGCGCGGTACTGCGCCGCCGGGAGCGGCCTCGCCGGTGAGGAGGTCGAGGCGCCCGTGCTCGCGGCGGTCTCGGCGATCGGCTCCGGTACCCGCGCCGTCGGCGTCTACCGCCAGCGCTGGGCGGAGCGCCCGGTCGGACCGCTGTGCCTGGCGCTGTGGGGCGTGCACGATCCCGGCAACGTGGGGACCGCGATTCGCAGCGCGCTGGCGTTCGGCGCGGACAGCGTGGCGCTCGGCCCCGACTGCGCCGACCCCTACGGACCCAAGGCCGTCCGCGCGTCCATGGGCGCGATCTTCTCCGTGCCGGTCACCCGGGTCGAGAGCATCGCCGACCTGCCCGGCGAGCGCATCGGCCTCGACCCAAAGGGGGGTCAAGTCTTTCATTGCAACAGTGGCAAAGAAAGACTTGACCCCGTGTCGGTGGTCGTCGGGGGCGAGCGCGCCGGCCTGCCCGCGGACGTCGTCGACGCGTGCGATCGCGTGTGCCGCATCCCGATCGTCCGCGCCGAGTCGCTGAACGCGGCGATGGCCGCCACCGTCGCGCTCTACGAGCTGACGAGAGACGCGCGATGAGCGCCCTCGACCGGGTCGACGCTTTGCGGCGCGAGGGCGAGGCGGCGATCGTCGCCGCCCGGGACACCGACGCGCTCGAGGACCTCCGCATCCGCTATCTCGGCCGGAAGGCGGAGCTGCCGCTGCTGCTGCGGAGCGTCGCCGAGCTGCCGCCCGAGGACCGCGGCCGCGTCGGCAAGGCGGCCAACGAGGCCCGCCGGGCGCTCGAGGCGCAGATCGAGGAGCGGGGCGGCGCGCTCGCGGCCGAGGAGCTGCAGATCCGCCTGGCCGAGGACCGCGTCGATGTCACGCTGCCCGGCGACCCGATCTCGCCGGTCGGGCGGCTGCACCTGATCACCGCGACCCGTCGCGAGATCGAGGACGTCTTCCTGGGCCTCGGGTTCACCGTGGCGGAGGGGCGTGAGATCGAGCTCACGTACTACAACTTCGACGCGCTCAACCACCCGCCGGAGCATCCGGCGCGCAACCGGTCGGACACCTTCTACGTCGGCGACGACGTGGTCCTGCGCACGCACACCTCGCCGATGCAGGTCCGCGCCATGGAGGCGCAACCACCGCCGATCTACATCAACGTCCCCGGCCGCGTCTACCGCCCGGACCGCGACCCCACCCACACGCCGCAGTTCCACCAGGTCGAGGGCCTGGCCGTCGACGAGGACATCACGCTCGCCGACCTGCGAGGCACGCTGCTGACCTTCGCGCGGGCGATCTTCGGCCCCGAGCGCCAGGTTCGCCTGCGCCCGACCCACTTCCCGTTCACCGAGCCGAGCGTCGAGGTCGACGTGTCGTGCTTCAACTGCGTCGACGGGATCACCGCCGGCGGCGAGCGCTGCCCGCTGTGCAAGGGCACGGCCTGGCTCGAGATCCTCGGCTCGGGCATGGTCGACCCGAACGTGTTCGAGCACGTGCGCGAGCACGGCTACGACCCCGAGCGCATCCAGGGCTGGGCGTTCGGCATGGGGATCGAGCGCATCGCGATGCTCAAGCACGGCGTCCCCGACCTGCGCCTCTTCTACGAGAACGACGTGCGCTTCCTGGAGCAGTTCGGATGAAGCTGCCGCTGTTCTGGCTCCACGACTACTGCCGGCCGGATCTCGACACGCGCGCGCTCGCCGACCGGCTGTCGCTGACCGGGACGGTGGTCGATCGCATCGAGACGCACGGAGTCGCCGCCGTCGACCGGTTCGTGGTCGGTCGCGTGCTGAGCGCCGAGCGGCACCCCGACGCCGACCGGCTCTCGGTGTGCGTCGTCGACGTGGGGGAGGGCGAGCCGGCCACGATCGTCTGCGGCGCGCCGAACGTCGCCGCCGGTCAGACCGTCGCGGTCGCGCGCCCCGGGGCGGTGATGCCCGACGGCGCCGAGCTCGGGCAGGCGAAGCTCCGCGGCGTGACGTCCGACGGGATGATCCTCGCCGAGGACGAGCTGGCGATCGGCCCCGACCACGCGGGGATCATCGTGCTGGACGAGGACGGCCTGCGGCCCGGCGAGCCGCTGGCCGAGGTCCTCCCGATCGCCACCGACGTCCTCGAGCTCGAGATCACGCCCAACCGCCCCGACTGCCTCGCCGTCTATGGCGTCGCCCGCGAGGTCCACGCCGCCACGGGCGCGCCGCTGGCGCCTCCGCCGTGGGCGGAGGACCCCGGCACCTCGGGTCCCGTCGAGGGCGTCGAGGTCATCGTCGAGGGTCCGGACGTCTGCCCGCGCTTCACCGCCCGCGTGTTCGACGACGTGAAGATCGCCCCGTCGCCCCTGTGGCTCAAGGCGCGGCTCACCGCCGCCGGCCAGCGGCCGATCAACAACGTCGTCGACATCACGAACTACGTGATGCTCGTGACCGGCCAGCCCCTGCACGCCTTCGACCTCGATCGCGTCGCCGGCGGCCGCCTCGTGGTGCGCCGCGCGCGCGACGGCGAGCAGGTCGAGACGCTCGACGGCCAGGTGCGCACGCTCGACTCCGAGATGGTCCTGATCGAGGACGCGGAGGGCCCGACGTCGATCGCCGGCGTGATGGGCGGCGCCCGTTCGGAGGTCGCGCCCGACACCACGCGGGTGCTGATGGAGGTCGCGAACTGGGTCGGGCCGAACATCAAGCGCACGTCCGAGCGCCTCGGCCTGCGCAGCGAGGCGAGCTCACGCTACGAGAAGCAGTTGCAGCCGGAGCAGACGACGGACGCGCAGGCGGTCGCGACCCGGCTGATGATCGACCTGTGCGGCGCGACGCTGCGCCCGGGCACGATCGACGTCGGCCCGCCGCCGGCGCCGCTGCCCACGATTCGGCTGCGCGAGGCGCGCGTCGCCCGGATCCTCGGCCAGCCGATCCGGCGCGAGCGCCAGGCCGAGATCCTCCGCGCGCTCGAGTTCGGCGTGGACGATGCCGAGGACGGCCTCGACGTGACCGTGCCGTACTTCCGCCGCGGTGACGTCTATCGCGAGATCGACCTGATCGAGGAGGTCGCCCGGATCGACGGCCTCGACAACCTCCCGGCGACGCTCCCCGCGCGCGGCGAGGCCTTCGGCCGCCTCACGCCCCACCAGCGCCGGCGCCGGCGCGCCCAGAACGCGCTCGCCGACCGCGGCTTCTTCGAGGTGACGGGGTGGAGCTTCGTCGACCCGGCGGTCGCCGACCGGTTGCGCCTGGCGCCCGACGATCCGGGTCGCAACCCGGTCGTGCTCGAGAACCCGCTGAGCGAGGAGCAGAGCCGGCTGCGGACGCTGCTCCTTCCCTCGCTGCTCGACAACGCGCGGCGCAACGTGGCGCGCGGGACGAGCGAGCTCCGGCTCTTCGAGCTCGGCGCCGTCTACTTTGCCACGAGTACCAGCGAGAAGCTCGCGATGGAGCGCGAGAAGCTGGGCGCGGTGATGCTCGGCCCCGCGCGGCCGGCCGGCTGGCGCAGCCGCGAGCAGCCGGACGCCGACGTGTTCGCCGCGAAGGCAGTCCTCGGCGCCGTCCTCGACACGCTGCGGGTCCCGTGGAGCGTCGACGCGGCCGACGACATCCCGTTCCTGCACCCGGGGCGCACGGCGATCGTCAGCGCCGACGGCGTCGAGGTCGGCTGGGTCGGGGAGCTCCACCCGCTCGTCGCGGGCGCGTGGGACCTCGACGGCGGCGCGGCGTTCGAGGTCGACCTGCAGGCCGTGAGCGAGCGCGCCGTCGAGGTCCCGACCTACCGCGACGTGACGAGCTACCCCGAGGTGCGCGAGGACATCGCGGTCGTCGTCCCGGCCAGCGTCCCGGCGGCGGACGTCCTCGCCGTCGCGCGCCGTGCCGGCGCGCCGCTCCTCGCGAGCGCCGAGGTATTCGACGTCTACCGCGGCGCGCAGGTGGGGGAGGGG
>JAOPZQ010000506.1 GCA_025964075.1 Solirubrobacterales bacterium
GGATCGGCCGCCGAATCCTCGGAAATACCACCAGTATTCCCTTCGGCTTCGCCGACCGCCCGGCTCGGTCCACGACCACCCCGGACGCACCGTCCTGTTTTTCAGGACCCTCCTAGCACGGGGGCGACGCTTGACGGAGCGGTATCCCAAGGTATCTTTGCCAAGGTGTCTTGGGAAGAGAGGGAACCGCCGCCCGGCTTCCGGAAGCTGACCGACCCGCGGACGATGCGGGCGCTCGCGCACCCGACGCGGCTCTCCCTGCTCGAGCTGATGGCCCGCGAGGGCTCGGTCACCGTCACGCGGGCCAGCGAGGTGCTGGGGGAGAGCACAGCGAGTTGCTCCTACCACGTCCGCCAGCTCGCGAAGTACGGCTTCGTCGAGCCGGCCGGTGGCGGCCGGGGGCGCGAGCGGCCGTGGCGCCGCGCGACCCGCGGCCAGAGCTACGACGAGTCGGGCGGCGACCCGGCGACCTCGGCGGCGGCGGAGACGCTGACGTCGATCATCGTCGAGCGTCACATGCGGACCGTCTCGCGCTGGCTCGACGAGCGCCGGCGCGAGCCCGACGAGTGGCGCCGCGTCACGGGCTTCTCCGATCGCCTGCTCTACCTCACGCCGGACGAGCTCGCCGACCTCGATCGCCGGATCTTCGACGCCGTCGAGGCGACGGGCTATTACGACCGGCTCGACGATCCGAGCTCGCGCCCGCCCGACAGCCGGGCGATCTCGCTGATCGTGTTCGGGGTCCCCGCGCCGCCACCCGGCTCGACGTCCTGATGCGGCGGCTCCTCGCCCACCGCGACGCGCGGCTCCTCATCACGGGTCAGACGCTGTCGACCTTCGGCGACCGCGCGATGTTCCTCGTGTTCGGCGTGTGGGCGAAGACGCTGACCGGCTCGAACGCGGCGGCCGGCTTGGCGTTCCTGGCGATCCTCGCGCCGGCCGCGCTCGCGCCGCTCGGCGGCCTCCTCGTCGATCGCGTGCGCCGGCGCCCGCTGATGATCGTGACGGATCTGGTGCTCGCGTCGGGCGTCCTCCTCCTGCTGCTGGTGCACGACCGCGGCGACGTGTGGCTGCTCTACGTCGTGGCCGCCCTCTACGGCGCCGGCTACGCGGTGTTCGCCGCGGCGCAGTCGGCGTTCCTCACGGTGATGGTCCCCGAGGAGCTGCTCGGGGACGCCAACGCGCTGTTCCAGACGCTCGGCGAGGGCGTGCGCCTGTTCGCGCCGCTGATCGGCGCGGCGCTGTTCGCCGGGGTGGGCGGCGGCGTGGTCGCGGGCCTCGACGCCGTCACGTTCGCGATCTCCGCGCTCTGCCTCGCCCGGCTGCGGGTCCGGGAGGCGCCGGCGCCGGCGCGCGAGCACCACCTGGCGAGCGAGCTCACCGCGGGGGCGCGGCACGTCCTTGCGCCCGGGATCCTGCGCCGGATCGTCCTCACCGTCGCGGTCGCGATGCTCGTGATCGGCTTCAGCGAGACGTTCGTGTTCGCGGTGATCGATCAGGGGCTGCACGAGAAGCCCGCGTTCTTCGGCGTCCTCAGCACCGCCCAGGGCGTGGGCGCGATCCTCGGCGGCCTCACCGCCGCGAGAGTCCTCCGCCGCGTGGGCGACGCGCGCCTCGCCGGGCTCGGCATCGCGCTGTTCGGCGTCGGCAGCCTCGCGCTCGCCGCGCCGAGCCTTCCCGTCGTCCTCGGCGGCCTCGTCGTCGCGGGCGTCGGGCTGCCGTGGGCGATCGTGGGGTTCGCCACCGCGATCCAGACGCGGACGCCGCCGGCCCTGCAGGGGCGTGCCTACGCGGCGGCCGACACGCTGATCACGACGCCGCAGACGATCTCGGTCGCGGTCGGCGCGGCGCTCTCCACGGTCGTCGACTACCGGGTGATGATCGTCGCGCTTGCCGTCGTGATGACAGCGTGCGGCGCGGTGCTCCTACGCCGCGGAGAGGGCCGCGCGGACCGCCTCCCACGCGCGGCGATGGGCCTCGACGTTGGCGACGCGCTCGGTCGGGACCTCGACGATCGACGCGCCGGGGGTGGCCAGCGCGGCGTCGAGCGCGGTGCGGAAGGACCCGAGGTCCTCCACCCGCTCGTGGTCGCAGCCGTAGAGCGCGGCGGCGTGGGCGAAGTCGAGGCCGTGGGGCGTGGCGACGTGCTGCTCGAACGCGTCGGTCTCGCCGGCGACCGGCAGGAAGTGGAAGATCCCGCCGCCGTCGTTGTTGAGGAGCACGATCGTCAGGTCGAGCGAGAGACGGCGGGCGGCGAGCAGGCCGCCGATGTCGTGGGCGAGCGCCACGTCGCCGATGAGGAGCACCGTGCGCTCCTCCGGCGTGGCCGTCGCGGCGACGCCGAACGCGGTGGAGACGGTGCCGTCGATCCCGTTGGCGCCGCGGTTGGAGAGCACGCGCGGCGGGTCGGGGCGCAGCGGGAAGAACGTCTCGACGTCGCGGACGGGCATCGACGAGGCGACGACGAGCGTCGCGGCGCTCGGTAGGCGCGCGCCAAGCTCGACCGCCACGCGCGGCTCGGTGAGGTCGGCGCCCACCGCCGCCTCGAGCGCCTCGACGACCACGCGGTCCGCGGCGCGCCAGGCGTAGAGCCAGTCGGGATCGGCGGCCCCGGCGCGCACGGGGAGGTTGTCGAGGCGCCGGGAGACGACGCCGGCCGGGTCCTGCCACGCGCCCTCGGGGTCGACCGCGATCTGCTCGGCGTCGAGGCCCGCGAGCCACGTGCGGAGCGACTTCGAGGTCGGCAGGTCGCCCACCCGAAGGACGACCTCGGGCGCGTGGGCGGCGCCCCACGCCTCGTCGCGGAGGAGCGCGTCGTAATGGGCGATCGCCGCGGCGCCGCGCCTCGCCCCGCTGAGCGGGTCGGCGAGCACCGGCCAGCCGAGTCCCTCGGCGAGCGCGCCGACGCCGCGCCATGCGCCGCGCTCCTCCCGTCCGGCGACGATCACGCCGCGGCGCGTGCCGCTCAGCGTCGCGGCGGGCGGGTTGCCGGCAGGAGGCGTGCTCGACACCCACGGCGCGCCGTCGGGGCGCCCGCCGGCCGCCGCCGGCAAGGGCGCATCGAGGACGAGCGGCTCGCGGAGCGGGAAGTTCAGGTGCACGGGGCCGGGCCGACCCTCGAGCGCGGTCAGCACCGCCCGGCTCGCGAGCGTGCGGATCCACCGCTCGCGCTCCCGGCTCCACTCGTGGCTCCCCACCTCCACGAACCACTTGACCGCCGACCCGTAGAGCTTCAGCTGGTCGATCGTCTGCCCGGCGCCGTTGTCGCGCAGCTCGGGCGGCCGATCGGCGGTGAGGACGATCAGCGGCACGCGCGCCTCGTGCGCCTCGATGACCGCGGGGAGGTAGTTCGCGGCCGCGGTCCCGGACGTGCAGACGATCGCGGACGGGAGCCCCGTGGCCTTCGCCACGCCGAGCGCGAAGAACGCAGCGCTGCGCTCGTCGACGTGCGACCACGCGCGGAGGCGCGGCTCGCGGACGAGCGAGAGGACGAGCGGCGTCGAGCGGGATCCCGGCGAGGTGGCGACGTGCGCCACGCCGGCGCGGGCGAGCTCGTCGCAGAAGGCGCGAAGCAGCAGGTAGGTGTCGGTTGCGGTCATGATGGGGGAGGTGCCGGAGACGATCGTCCTGCTCCACGGCTTCACCCACACCGGCGCGAGCTGGGCGCCGACCGCCACGGCGCTGGCGGAACGCTACACATCGTTCGCGCCTGACCTCCGCGGCCACGGGGCGGCGGCGGGCCGGCGGCCGGTCGAGCTCGACGCGGTGATCGCCGACGTCGTCGATGCCGCGCCCGACCGGTTCGCGCTCGGCGGCTACTCGATGGGCGGCCGGATCGCGCTGCACCTGGCGCTCGCCCACCCGGGCCGGGTGACGCGCCTTGCACTCATCGGCGCGACCGCCGGCCTCGAGGATCCCGTCGCCCGCGCCGAGCGCCGGCGCGCCGACGAGGCGTGGGCGCAGCTCCTCGAGCGCGAGGGCATCGACACGTTCGCCGACGCATGGGCCGTGCAGC
>JAOPZQ010000511.1 GCA_025964075.1 Solirubrobacterales bacterium
CCAACGACACGGAGTACGGCCTCGCCGCCGGCGTGTGGACGCGCGACATCTCGAAGGCCCACAAGCTCGCGGCGCGGCTGCGCGCCGGCTCCGTGTACGTGAACGGCTGGAGCTTCAGCGACCCGGCCGCGCCGTTCGGTGGCTTCAAGGCCAGCGGCATCGGACGCGAGCACGGGCGCGACGGGCTCGAGGCCTACCTCGAGACGAAGACCATCTGGACGGCGCTATAGCTAGTACACGCGGCCGGAAATTCTGATCGTTTCGACCAGAATTTCCGGCCACGTGCACTAGCCGCTGCTCACCTGCTCGCCCCACCCCCGCGCGAGCTGGTCGACCCGCCGCAGGAGGAACGGGCCGAGCGACGTGGCGTAGACCCGCGTCAGGTGGGTCTCGTCCTTGTAGACCAGTGCGCCGCCGATGACCGGCGGGCAGGTCGTCCGCCCGCAGACGTAGTGCGTCAGGTCGACGATCGAGACGCGCGGCGAGCGCAGCCGGTGGGCGGCGACGGCCGCGGGATCGTCCAGCAGCGAGGTGCTCCGGGGCAGCGCGCACGTCGAGCCCGGGGGGAGGCGCCGCTGCCTCGCGCGCTGGACGCAGTTGAACGTGTTGAACTTGATCACCGGCGTGTCGCGCACGACGACGATGTGCTTGACCGAGTCCGGCAGGGTCTGCCACGCGCTGACGTAGCCGTTCGCGACGTAGTCCGTCCGGTTCTGCCCCGGCGGCACGACGACCCGCGCGCTCGCGAGGTCGGCGACGAACATCGTGCTCACCTCCGGATGCTGGGCGAACCAGCGCGGCACGTCCTGGTTCCACTTGAGGCAGCTGGCGCGCTGGCCCGGGGGTAGGTCCCGGACGATCTGCGAGAACTCGCAGCTCGTCAGCGTGATCGACAGGCCTCGCCACGTGTTGGCGTCGGCGACGACCCGGAACGCCGCCCGCCAGTGCTGGGCGTGGCTGTCGCCGACGAGGGCGAAGCTGTCCTTCGCGTCCGCCGGATGCGCGCCGAACCCGCACACGGGGACGATCCCCTCCGGCTTGATGTCGGTGCAGGGCGCGTTCGGGGTGATCGCCGCCTCCGCCGGCGAGGGCACGACCGTCAGCCGGAGCCGCGGGTTGTGGCACGGGTGCACGGGATCGCGTGAGGCCGCGCCGAAGCAGGGCATCTGGGTGACCGGCGTCCGGGCCTCCTCGCGCGCGGAGGAGACCGCGGCGAGCACCATCGCCGCCCCGACCCCAAACCCCGCGAGCGCGGCCCGCACCCGTCCTCGCCACGGGGCTCGCATGCGCGCATGATAGGGAGCGCGGCGGCGCGTATCCTGCCGCGCTGCGCGGCGCACGCCGTCCGATCGCGACCGCGTCCCCCCGCCGGCGCGCCGTCCCCCAGCCATGCTCTTCCCCACCGTCCAGTTCGCCATCTTCTTCCCGATCGTGCTCGCCCTCTCGTGGGCGCTGATGTCGCGCCCACTTCTGTGGAAGCCGTTCATCGTGTTCGCCAGCTACGTCTTCTACGCAGCCGCAAGTTGGCGCTTCTGCCTCCTCCTCGGAGGCATCACGCTGGGCAACCAGGCGGCGGCGAAGCTCATCGCCCGTACCGACGAACCGCGGCGGCGAAAGTTGCTCGTCGGGGCGGCGGTGACGCTCGACCTGCTCGCGCTCGGGATCTTCAAGTACTACTCGTTTTTCGTCCAGAGCTTCGGCGACGCGCTGCACAGCGTCGGCCTCGGGATGCCGCTGCCGCTGATCACGATCGCCCTGCCGGTCGGGATCAGCTTCTTCACGTTCCAGGCGATCTCCTACGTCGTGGACGTCCACCGGCGCCTCGTCGAGCCCGCCTCGACGATCGACGTCGCCGTCTACCTGAGCTTCTTCCCCCACCTCGTCGCGGGTCCGATCGTCCGCGCGCGCGAGTTCCTCCCCCAGCTCGCGAGGCCCCGCGACCCGCAGCACGTCGCGGTCGGCGCCGGCATCGCCCTGATCGCGCTCGGCCTCGTCAAGAAGGTGGTGATCGCCGACTACCTCGCGCGCTCGATCGTCGATCCCGTGTTCGGCGTCCCCCAGGCGTACTCGGCGCCCGACGTCGCGCTCGCCGCCTACTCCTACGCCGCACAGATCTACTGCGACTTCTCCGGCTACACCGACATGGCGATCGGGCTCGCGCTGCTGATGGGCTACGTGTTCCCGCAGAACTTCCGCAGCCCCTACCGGGCGACCGGCTTCCGCGACTTCTGGCGCCGCTGGCACATGACGCTGTCGCGCTTCCTGCGCGACTTCCTCTACATCCCCCTCGGGGGCAGCCGCGGCGGGCGCCTGTTCACCTACCGCAACCTGATGCTGACCATGGTGCTGGGCGGCCTGTGGCACGGCGCCGCGTGGACGTTCGTCCTCTGGGGCGCGTTCCACGGGCTCGGCCTCGTGACCGAGCACGCGCTCGGCGGACGCCTCGGTCGCGTGCCCGCCTGGCTGCGCTGGCTCGTCACGTTCCACCTCGTCGTCTTCGGCTGGATCCTCTTCCGCAGCGAGAACCTCGGCCTCGTCGGCACGTTCCTCTCGCGGCTCGTCCACCCCGGATCGGCCACGCTGTGGACCGTTCCCGTCTTCCTCGCGGTGATCGCCGCGATCGGCCTGCAACTCGTCCCGAGCGGTCCGGTCACCCGCGTGCAGCTGCGCCTCGAGCGCCTGCCCGCCCCGGTGCTCGGCGCGGCGCTCGCGCTGCTCATCGTCGTGGTCGGAGCGACGGTGTCGAGCCAGGGCGTCGCGCCGTTCATCTACTTCCGGTTCTGAGGTTCGCGGTCGCCCGAACAACTACGCCTCGAAGGGGGAGGGTCCGGGCCTCGGGGGCGAAACCGGCCGCGCGTGGCGACTTTTGTGGCGTCTGGCCACAAGAGTCGCCAATGGCCGACGATTTGGCCCCCCCGGCCGAACCCGCCCCCTCGAGGCGTCGTTGTTGAGCCCTCAGTACGTAAACCGAGCGCCGATCCTCTGCAGCACGATGCCGGCGAGGTAGTTCGACCCGACCTGGTTCAGGTGGATGCCATCCGACTGACGCACGAGCGTCTTCTGCCCGCCGATCGGCATCGCGTCGCGGTACTTCGCGGCCGGGGTGAAGATCGGCACGGTGTCGAGGACCGTGACCTGGTCGCGCCACGGCTCGGCCGCGACCTCGACCGCCGCGTTGACGACGCGCGCGATCTTCTGCCGGGCCGGCTCGCGGGGGGTGAGAACGGTGAGCCAGTACACGTGCGCGGCGCCGCCGCGGCGGTAGGTGCTCATCACCTGCCGGACGCGGTTCGCGTAGATCGCCGCCCATGCGGCGCTGCAGCACTGCTGGTCGTGGCCGGTCGGGTCCTTCATCGGGAAGCCCTCGTTCGCGCCGATGAAGACGACGACCGCGTCGGGACGGTCGGCCTTGACCTGGGTCACCGCCAGCCGGCCCCAGTCGACGAGGTCGGTCTTGGAGATGCCGGCGCCCAGATGGGGGTCGCGGATGACGTGCACGCTCTTGCCGGCGAGCCGGCGCCCGACGGAGAGGTCGAGCGGAGTCGAGAGCGAGTCGCCGGTGACGAGGAGCGTGTGGAGGGCGCGGCGGGGCGGCGCCGGCGCGCCGATCGCCGCCGGGTCGAACGCGTCCGGAGTGACCGGCGGGATCTGGCCGCCTGCGGCGGCGGCGACGGCGACGGCGGTCCGCGCGTCGAACCCCCCGGTGCTCGCGAGCTTCGCGTCCGGGGAGAGGCCGGCGGTCAGCCGCGTGGCCACCTTGTGGAGCGGCAGCGCGTCCGAGACGCTCCCCGCCGGCTTGCCCAGCGCGAGGAGGATGTCGCGGTTGATCCCCGCGCTCGCCTGCTCGCCCGCCTTGTGCACGGCGGAGCCTTCGAGGACCAGGAGGATGAGCGCCGCGACCGCGACCGCGACGATCGCGTCGCGGGCGCGAAAGCGCCGCGAGCCGCTCTCGTCGAAGCGCTCCATCAGGTTGTCGTCGGGCATACGAGGCAACGTTAACGGCCCGGACCCGGTGCTAGTCTGCCGGCCCTCGACGACGCCTCGCCGCAAGGAGATCGCCCCATGTCGCCCCGGAGCCACCGCCGAATCTGGTCCAGCGCCGCGCTCGCGTGCCTGGCGCTCGCCGGGGTGTTCGCGGCCGGAACATCGATGGCGTCGTCGCCGGTCGCGCACGCGTCCAGGACCTGCGCGCCGCCCCGTTACCCGGGGAGCGGCTACTTCACGTCGCTGCGCGTCACCCGCGTCGGCTGCTCGACGGGCAAGAAGCTCGCGGTCGCTTACTACAAGTGCCGCCTGCGCCACGGCAAGGCGGGCGTCTGCCACAGTCGCGTCCTCGGCTACAGCTGCCACGAGAAGCGGAACTCGATCTCGACCGAGATCGACGCGCGCGTGACCTGCAAGCTCGGCCGCAGGACGATCGTCCACACCTACCAGCAGAACCTCTGACACGCGACTCGTCGCCGCCACCCTCGCGGCCTGGGCGCTCCTGGTTCCGGCGGCCGGCGCGCACACGGTCGTCTCGCTGACGTTCGACGACGGCAACGCCGACATCCTGCCCGTGCGCGACATGCTCGCCGCGCACCGGATGAACGCGACGCTGTACCTGAACAGCGGCAGGCTCGGCGCCGCCGGCCGCCTGAGCTGGACGCAGGCGTCGGCGTTCGCCGCCGCCGGGACCGAGATCGGCGGCCACACGGTCGATCACGTGAACCTCAGGCGGGCGAGCACCGCCACGGCGCGTCGCGAGGTCTGCGCCGATCGGGCGACGCTCGCGGCCCACGGCTTCGCGGCGTCGAGCTTCGCCTATCCCTACGGCGCGTTCGACGCTCGCGTCGAGTCGATCGTCCGCGGCTGCGGATACACGAGCGCCCGGACCGCGAGCGGCGTCGGCGGCCCCGGCCAGCCGAGCGCCGAGGGGATGCCTCCGCGCGATTCCTACGCCGTGAGGATGGCGCCGGCGATCCGCTCCTCGACGACGCTGGCGCAGATCGAGCGCTACGTGAGGAAGGCGGAGCGACGCGGCGGTGGCTGGGTCGTCCTGCTCGTCCACCACGTCTGCCACCGCTGCGACACCTACTCGATCGAGCGCCGCCGACTCGGAGCGCTGCTCGACTGGCTCGCCCCTCGCGCCGCGCACGGCACGGTCGTCCGGACCGTCGGCAGCGTGATCGGCTAGCTACGGCGTGGCTACGGACGCCTTCGGCGCCCAGTGCGCCTCGGGGTCCGGGGGCGTGTCGCGCAGGTACCACTCCGCGTCCAGGGCCGACTGGCAGCCCGAGCCCGCGGCGGTGACGGCCTGGCGGTACGTGTGGTCGACGAGGTCGCCGGCGGCGAAGACGCCGCTCTTGTTCGTCCGGGTCGACTTGCCCTGGGTGACGACGTAGCCGCCCTCGTCGACCTCGACCTGCCCGGCGAAGAGCTGCGACTGGGGCTCGTGCCCGATCGCGATGAAGGCGCCGGTGACCGGCAGGTCGCGGGTCTCGCCCGTGGCGGCGTGCTCGAGGACCGCCTTGCCCAGCGGGCCGTTCTCGCCGGCCTCGAGCGAGCGGACGATGTAGGGCGTCACGAGCTCGATGTTGTCGACCGCCTTGGCGCGGTCGAGCATGATCCGCGACGCGCGGAAGTCGTCGCGCCGGTGGACGACGTAGACCTTGTCCGCGAACTTGGCGAGGAACATGGCCTCCTCCATCGCGGAATCGCCGCCGCCGACGATGATCGTGTCGGTGTTCTTGTAGAAGGCGGCGTCGCAGGTCGCGCAGTACGAGACGCCGCGGCCGGAGAGCTCGTCCTCCCCGGGCGCGCCGAGCTTCCTGTGCTTCGCGCCCGTGGCGAGGATGACCGCCTTCGCCTGGTACTCGTCGTCGCCGACCCACACGCGCTGGATGCCGCCGTCGGAGAGCTCCACCTTGGTCGCGTCGTCCGTCAGGAGGCGCGCCCCGAAGCGCTCCGCCTGGTCGCGGAGGTCCTGCATCATCTGCGGCCCCGTGACGCCGTTGGGGTAACCGGGGTAGTTCTCGACGTCGGTCGTCTGCTGAAGCAGGCCGCCCCACGCGAAGCCCTCGATCACCAGCGGGTTGAGATCCGCGCGCGCGGCATACAGCGCCGCGGTGTAGCCGGCGGGTCCGCTTCCGATGATGATCAGGTTCTCGAGGTCGGGCATGAACGCTCCGTTTCGTTACTACACAAAGTATAGTGGGTCGGTCATGCGGGCGCTGGGTCCCGGTCCCAGCGCGCCACCGTGCGGCGCAGCTGAAAGTAGGCGATCGCGCCCGGCAGCGTCGGCAGCCAGAACGAGAAGCCGCGATAGGCGAGCACGGCGACGACCGCCGTGTCGATCGGCACCCCGAACGCGGCGAACGCGCCGATCATGCCGCCGTCCACCCCGCCGATTCCCCCCGGGATCGGCAGCACGTTGCCGAGCATGCCCACGAAGTAGGCCATGACCACGACCGCCGTCCGGGGATGGCCGCCGAACGCGTGGAAGCACGCCCACAGCGTCGCGATGTCGAATCCCCACCAGATAACGGCGCCGAGGATCATCGGCTCCCGCGCGCGCACGAGCTTGATCGCGGTGCGCACGCCGCTGGCCGCGCTCGCCGGGGCGGCGGCGAGGCGTCTCGCGAGTCGGCCGAAGCGCCCGTGCTCCTCCCCCCACCGCTCGAGTCGGCGCTCGAAGTCGCGTGGGACGAACGCGATCGCGCCGACCACGACGATCACCCCCGCACCGAAGATGGCCGGGATCACCGTGATCGCGAACGAGCCTCCGCCCGGGAAGGCGCCGACGAACAGGCCGAGGCCGTCGACCACCACCGTGACCATGTAGACGGCGTAGAGGAGCACGAGGAACGCCACCATCCGGCAGGCGACGAGCCGCGCGTCCATGCCGGAGCGGCGCAGCGCCCAGGCGGTCAGGGCGATGCCCCCGGCTCCGGCCGCCGCGAACAGGCGCGTGGCGGCCACGCCCGCCATGGTGATCAGGTAGCTCTCTCGCCACCCGACGCGCGATTCCCCGCGCACGAACACGATGCGGAACAGCATCACGTAGCCGACGAACGAGATCAGCTCGAACCCGAACGCGATCGCCAGCCAGGCCGGGTCGCCCTTGTCGATCCGGTTCCAGGAGTCCTTGAGGCCGCGACTGCCGGTGATCTTCGGCAGGACGAAGTAGAGGAACGCCACCGCAGAGATCACGAAGATCGCGAACGCGATCATCCGGCCGCGGGTGATGACGCCGCCGGGCATCCGCTCCGGCGCCACCGGGGTCCGCTCCTCCGGGGGCGCGCCGCTCGCCGCCCGACGCTGCGCCTCCCTTCGCAGAGCGTCGTCGGCGGTTCGTTTCATGACCTCGCCCGGGTTTCCAGTGCCTGGAGCACGCGGGAGAGGCGGCCTAGGAGCGGCGCGGCGGCCGGCTCGCTGCGCCGCACCGCCTCCGTCAGCGCGAGCCCGGCCAGCAGGTCGACCACGTAGTGCTCGCCGAGATAGACGAGCGCGACGCCGAGCGTCACCGCATAGGTCCAACCGATGGCGCCCTCGACCGGACCCACCTCGGAGAGGAGGTGCGCGGCGTTGACCGACGTGGCGAAGTGCAGCGACGGCATGGCGGCAAGCGGATTACCCGCCAGCGCATCGTAGAGGCCGGTCCAGCGGTCTTTCCAGAACTCCTCGCCGTACTCGATCATCATGCGCCGCACGCGCGGGGCGCGGCCGTCGTCCAGGAGGCCCCGCTCGGCCGCGTACCAGGGCGGCGCGGTGGGGACGAGCCAGTAGGCGATCGCGCCGAGGTCGAAGACCGCGTAGGTGATGATCGCGGTGCGCTCGAGCCGCTCGCGGCGGAACGCGAACACGTACGCGACCGTGCCGTGCGGAACGAAGAACCACAGCCAGTGCGCCCACACGAGCACCTTCTCGACCGGCGAGAAGCGAGCCGGGTTCGAGAAGCGGCGCTGCAGGCGGACGGAGAGCGGGCGACCGAGCCCGAGCACGGTGTCGGCGACGATCGGGTAGCGGACGCGGACTCGGGCGGCCTGGCGCTCGACGTCGTCGTGCGGAAGCTCGTAGGCCGCGAGGTAGGCCCACATCTGCAGGGCGACGGTGGCGACGTCCCGCCGGCGCGAGCGCGGCACCGCCACGCAC
>JAOPZQ010000518.1 GCA_025964075.1 Solirubrobacterales bacterium
CGCGAGGCGTCGTCGGTGTGCCGGTGCATCAGGGACTGAGCGGCGACCATGAGGAAGCCGCCCGCGGCGCCACCGGCGGCGTAGCAGATGAGCGCCGGCCAGAACACCGGCGCGAGCCCGACGCAACCGAGCGCGACGCCCATCACGACCCGTCCGAGGAACAGGCCGCTGGCCTCGTTGTGCGCGTCGAGCGCCCGGCCCGAGAACCACGAGCCGGCGATCATCCCGAGCGCCCAGCACGACGCGAGCGCGCCGAGGCCGATCCCACCGGCATGGAAGTGGAACACGAGGACGGTCTCCGCCGTCATCGAGAACGACGTCGCGAACGTGGCCACGCACGAGCAGATGACGAGCGGACGCAGGATCGGGTGCTCGAGCGGCAGCGTCCAGCTCCTCCACGCGGGCACGCGCGGGCGCGGACCATCGGGCTCGCGCTCGGCCTCGAAGTCGCCGAGCACGGTGAGGATCAGCGCGGCGGAGACGAGGAACGAGACGGCGTCGAGCGCGAGGACGACCGGGAAGCCGAGCAGGCCGACGAGCAGGCCGCCGCCGAGGCGGCCGGCCGTCTTCCCGACGTTGCCGCCGGTCGCGATGTGGGCGTTGGCCCGAGCCAGCCCGTCCTCCCCGGCGACGCTGGGGATGGCGGCGTTCGCCGCCGGCCCGAACACGAGCCCGGCCGCCGTCGAGACGAGCGACACGCCGAGCATCGCCGGCGGCGTGTGCCAGAGCGCCAGGCTGGCCATCGACGCCGCGCTGACCAGCTCGGCGCCGACCATGAGCCGCTTGCGCGGCAGACGATCGGCCAGCGCCCCGCCCAGTGGCGCGAGCACGCTGCCCAGCCCGAAGGTGACGAGCATGCCGGCGGCGAGCCACAGCGTCGAGCGGGTCTGGGCGTAGAGCCCGAACGAGAACGCGACGCCCGAGGCGTCGGTTCCCGCGAGCGATATGAGCCTCGCGAGCGCGAGGCGGCGCACGGCGCCGGCGCGCGCACGCGCGGCGGAAAGCTGATGGGTCAACTGAAGAGGGTGGGTCGGGAGCGTGGTGGCGCGGCTGGTGCTCACGCGCCGCCAGAAGGATAGCCTCCACGAACGGTGTTCGTGGAGGCTACCCCGACGCCTACGGAGTCGCCGACGGCACCGCTTCGCCGCGCGCCGCGAGCTCCGCGCGGCGGATCGCGTTGGACAGCGCGCGCACGTACGCGCGGCCGGCGGCCTCGAGGATGTCCGTGGACACCCCCTGGCCGGAGCCCGTCTGGCCGTCGAGCTCGACGACCACGGAGGTCTCGCCGAGCGCGTCCTCGCCGCCCGTCACCGCCTCGACGCGGAACTCGCGCAGCTTCGGCTCGTGCCCGACCGCCGCGTTGATCGCCCGGAAGATCGCGTCGACCGGACCGTCGCCGGTGAACGAGCCGGTGACCTCGCCGCCGTCCGGCGTCGCCACCGCGACCGTGGCGTGCGGCGGCCGGCGCGAAGACGCCTCGACGTCGAACCACTCCAGCGTGTAGCCGGTGACCTCCTCGCGGAGCTCTTCGGCGACGAGCGCCTCGAGGTCCATCGCGGTGACCTGCTTCTTCTTGTCCGCGATCTCCTTGAAACGCTTGAACGCGGTGTTCAGCGCCTGGCCCGAGACCTCGAAGCCCAGGTCCTCCAGGGCCTGCTTCAGCGCGTGGCGACCGGAGTGCTTGCCGAGCACGAGCTCGTTGGACTCGAGCCCCACCGTCGTCGCGTCCATGATCTCGTACGTGGTGCGCTCCTTGAGCACGCCGTCCTGGTGGATGCCGGACTCGTGGGCGAAGGCGTTGCGTCCGACGATCGCCTTGTTCGGCTGGATCGGATAGCCGGTGAGCCGGGAGACGAGCCGGCTCGTGCGGGCGATCTCGGTGGTCACCGCGCCGGTCTGCAGGCCGATGTCAGCCGCGCGCGTGTGCAGCAGCATGATCAGCTCCTCGAGCGACGCGTTGCCGGCGCGCTCGCCGATGCCGTTGACCGCGGCCTCGACCTGACGGGCTCCCGCGAGCAGCCCGGCGAGCGAGTTCGCCACCGCGAGGCCCAGGTCGTCGTGGCAGTGGACCGAGAGGACGACGTCCTTCAGGCCGGGCGTGAGCGCGTAGAGCCGCTCGAGGTAGGCCGTGTGCTCGTGGGGCATCGTGTAGCCGACGGTGTCGGGGATGTTGATCGTCGTCGCGCCTTCGTCGATCGCCATCTGGCACACCTCGGCCGTGAACTCGATGTCGGCGCGCGTCGCGTCCATCGGGGAGAACTCGACATCCTCGCACCGCTCGCGCGCCTGCGCTACCGCCGCGCGCGCCTGGCCCTTGACGTCCTCACGAGTGGACTGAAGCTGATGCTCGATGTGGATGTCCGACGTCGAGATGAACACGTGGATGCGCGGGCGCTCGGCGTCGCGGACGGCGTCGGCGGCCGCCTCGATGTCGGCCACGAAGCACCGCGCCAGGGCAGCGACGATCGGGCCTTCGATCTCCCGGGAGATCGCCTGCACCGCCTCGAAGTCGCCGGGCGAGGTGATCGGGAAGCCGGCCTCGATCACGTCGACGCCCAGGCGCGCGAGCTGATGCGCGATCTCGAGCTTCTCCTGGGTGTTCAGCGAGATGCCGGGGGACTGCTCGCCGTCGCGCAGCGTCGTGTCGAACAGCAGTACTCGGTTGGGATCCATGTCGTCGCTTCTCCTCTTCGGCTCGAACTTCGCTTCTCCGTAGTGGTTCGCGGCTCAGCGGCCGCCACGCGCTATTCCCCCCGAGGGGGGAGGAGGAGAAGTCGAAGGGCGAGCACGAACGACATTCGCCGCGAAGGCTAGCAGCGCCCGGCGCGCGTGGCTACGACCCCGCCGGCCCGCGAGCGACGGACTCGACGACGACCTCGAGCATTGGGGAGATTGGCGAGGGGGCGGATTCAGGCCGTCCTCATACGCGCCTCACACCGCGCACGCATAGATTCAGCGCTCACCGTGATGACCACCGACCCTGACCATATGGTGGTCGACCTCTGGCTGCCGCGCGCGCCCGAGGCCGTGGACCAGGCGCGGGAGGCGCTCTCGAAGCTGCGGGGTCTGCGCCCCGCCGTCGAGGACCGCCTCGCGCTGCTCGTCACCGAGGTCGTCGGCGAAGCGGTGCGCAACGCGAACGGGGGCGGCGACGGGCTCATGCTCAAGGTCCTGCTCGACGACATCGTGCGCGTCGACGTCGCCGCCGAGGGAGCCGGCTTCGATCCGGTCGCCGCGCGCGCTGGGTTCGGCTTCAAGCTGCTCGACCACCTGGCAGACCGCTGGGGCGCCGAGCCGAGCCTGGTCTGGTTCGAGCTGAAGAAGTAGTCAGCCGAGGCTGACCGAGCGTCCCTCTTCGAAGCCCTCGGACGCGACGATCTCCTCGAGGACCTCGGACGGCACCGCCGCGTCCGTGGTGACGATCATCGCCGCGAGGCCGTCCTCGTGCCCATGGTCGTCCCCCTCGCGGCCCACCGCCGCGGAGGAGATGTTGATGTCGTGCTGGCCGAAGCAGTTCCCGACGCGGCCGATCATGCCGGGCAGGTCCTGGTAGCGGAACAGCGTCAGGTGCTCCTCGAGCTGGACGTTGAACCGCTGGCCCCACGCCTCGAGCAGGTGCGCCCGGTTGCGGCGCCCGAGCGTCGTCCCCGACACCCGCTCGCCGTTCACGCTCACCCGTACGAGGTCGGTGTAGTCGCGCGCCGTCGTACGCTTGGTCTCGACGACCTCGATCCCGCGCTCGTCGGCGATCGACGGCGCGTTGACCTCGTTGACGTCCTCCTCGGTATGCCCGCGCAGGACGCCGAGCAGGACCGCGATCGAGAGGAGCCGGGTGTCGCGCTCGGCGATCCGCCCGAGGAACTCGACCTCGACGCGGTCGACCGAGGCGCCCTCGGCGAGCGCCATCGCCACCCGCCCGAGCTGGCGGCACAGCGGCACGAACGGCCCGAGCACCTCCATGTCCTCGGCCGCGATCGCCGGGATGTTCACCGCGGTCGTGACGACGCCGCCGGTGAGCGCGGCGATCATCTGCTCGGCCGTCTGGACGCCGGCGCGGTCCTGCGCCTCGGCGGTCGAGGCGCCGAGATGCGGGGTCACGATCACGTTCGGATAGGCGAACAGCGGATGGTCGGTGACCGGCTCCTCGCGGAACACGTCGAGCGCGGCGCCGCCGACCTTGCCGGAGTCGAGCGCCTCCCTGAGCGCGTCCTCGACGAGCAGCTCGCCGCGGGCGACGTTGAGGATCCGGACGCCGTCCTTCATCTTCGCGAACGCCTCCGCGTCGAGCCAGTCGGTCGTCTCGGCCGTGACCGGGAGGTGGATCGTGAGGAAGTCCGCCTCGGCGTAGACCTCGTCCGAGGCCGTCGCCTGGCGGACGCCGAGCTCGCGGAAGCGCTCGGCGGAGACGAACGGGTCGAACCCGACGACGTGCATGCCGAGCCCTTGTGCGCGCTGGGCCACGAGCTGGCCGATCCGGCCGAAGCCGAGGATCCCGAGGGTCTTCTCGTAGACCTCGACGCCGCTCAGCTTCGAGCGCTCCCACCGGCCGGCGGTCAGCGACGCGTAGGCCTGCGGCACGTTGCGGGCGAGCCCGAGCAGCAGCGCGATCGTGTGCTCGGCCGCGGAGACGACGTTCGACTGCGGGGCGTTCGCAACGACGATGCCGCGCTTGGTGGCGGCGGCGACGTCGACGTTGTTGACCCCGACTCCGGCCCGGCCGATCACCCGCAGGCGCTCGCCGCGGCCGATGAGATCCGCGGTGAGCTTCGTCGCCGAGCGGATGAGGATGCCGTCGTAGGCGCCGATGCGCTCGGCGAGCTCCGCGTCGTCCCAGTCGACGCCGACGTCGACGTCGAAGCGCTCGCGCAGCATGTCGATGCCGGCGTCGGCGATCTTCTCCTTGACGAGGACCCGCGGCTTCGCGTCGCTCATCGCTCCACCACCCAGTCGATGCACGCGGTCAGAGCCTCGACGTCGGCGGGATCGACGGCCGGGAACATGGCGATCCGGAGCTGGTTGCGCCCGAGCTTGCGATAGGGCTCGACGTCGACGATGCCGTTGGCGCGCAGCGTCGCGGCGACGGCGGCGGCGTCGATCCGCTCGTCGAAGTCGATCGTGCCGACGACGAGCGAGCGCTTGGCCGGGTCCTGCACGAACGGCGTCGCGAACGCAGAGTCGGCCGCCCAGCCGTACAGGTGCGACGACGACTCGCGCGTGCGGGCCACGCACCAGTCCAGCCCGCCGTTGGCGAGCATCCACTCGATCTGGTCGGCGAGCAGCAGCAGCGTGGCGACCGCCGGGGTGTTGTAGGTC
>JAOPZQ010000567.1 GCA_025964075.1 Solirubrobacterales bacterium
TGCTCTTCCGATCTCGGCGGGGCCCTCGGCGATCAGGCCGGCGTCGAGCGCGGCGGCGAACCCGGCGTCGTCGTCGGGGCCGATCCACCGGCCGGCCTCCTCCCACGTCGAGGCCATCGCCGCGAGCAGCGCGTCGCGGTGCCGGCCGCGCCACAGCCGCTTGCCCCACGCCTCGGCGTGCACCCGGTGCGAGCCCTCCTCCTGGAGGATCATGCGCGCGCGGGCGGCGAGCGGCTCGAAGGCGCTGTTCCGGCAGGCGGCGACGAACGTCGTCAGCACGCCGTCGACGAGCAGGTTCGCGGCGACGAACGCCGTCCAGTCGGGCAGCTCGCCGTCGAGCAGCGCGAGGTGGCGGTCGCCCTCGTGCTCCTGCTCGGCGCCGAGCTGCTTGAGCAGCGGGAACGTCGAGCGGGCGTGGCCGAGCTCGTCCTGGGCCATCGCCGCGCCGGCGACGGCGGACTCGAGCGTCGGCGCGCTCACCGCCCACTCGCCGTAGCGCCGGCCGAGCGCCGCCTTGTTGTCGGCGAGCGAGCCGACGAGCGAGGCGAGGCAGGCCGTCGCCGGATCGGTGCTCAGCGCGCTCACGCCCGGATCGCCTCCCGAATCGACGCCCGGGGGACGATGATCATCTCGATCCACGGCTGCTCGTCGTAGATCGAACGCGCGGAGACGAGCGCCAGGTCCTCGTCGGACTCCGTCACCGCGCCCACGTGGTGGAGGGGCTCGTCGTAGGTCTGGCGGGCGAACACCTCCCACACGTCGGAGCGGCTCACGCCACCACCCCCAGCCGGCGCATCGTCGCCCGCGCCTCCTCGCGGATGCGGGCGCGCGTCCACACCGGGTCCCAGACGATCTCGATCCGCACCTCGTCGACGTCCGGCTCCTGCAGCAGCCGCTCGCGGATGTCGTCCTGGATGAAGTCCATCGCCGGGCAGCCCATCGCGGTGAACGTCAGCTCGACGTCGACGGCGCGGTCGTCGGTCCGGTAGGCGAGGGAAACGATCAGGCCGAGGTTCACGACCGAGACCGGGATCTCCGGGTCCTCGACGTCCTGGTGGGCCTGCCAGAGCCTGGCTTCCACGCTCACTGACTCGCTCACAGCGCCCGATACCACCGCTGCAGCTTGTGCACGTACTCGCGGTTCATCGGCCCGCGCGCCTTCCAGCGGACGATCACCTCGTCCCACGAGATCGGGCCCTCGTCGAGCAGCCAGCGCTTGGCCTCCTCGTCGAACGCCGCCGGGAACGGGCAGTCGATGACGTAGCGGCCGGCCTCCTCGTCGTGGTGGGCCGGGACGTCGAGCCCCATCTCCTCCATGAACGGCACGACCTCGGCCATCCACGCCTGGCGGAGCTCGTCGTTCGTCAGCCCCTTGAAGCCGTACTCGAGCTGGATCCCGTGGCGCTTGCGGGCGTCGGGGAGCCCGAACCACTCGAGCGTGAGGATGAACATCCAGTCGAGCGCCGACTGCAGGCGGCGCTTGTCCTCGGGGTCGGCAGACAGCTTCTTGACCCACGTGCGACCGTGGCGGAGGTGGAACGTCTCCTCCTTGTCGACCTTGGCGAGGGCGCGCTTCCACGGGCCGAACGTGCTCGAGGAGTGGACGTCGGAGAGGAGGACGAACCCGGCCTGGTCGTAGAGCGCGTTGGCGAGGACCAGCTCGTACCAGGAGTCGAGCGCGACGTCGAAGGCGTACGGATACTTGAACTGATCCGGCGCGCGCTCGTAGATCAGCGCGTCCATGTCGACGCCGAGGTCGCCGAGCAGGCGGTAGCCGATGTGGGCGTGGGCGAGCTCGTCCTGCACGATCGACATCGCCGAGCCGAAGTTGTTGAGCGCGGGCGCGTGCTGCGCGGCGCGGATGTAGGAGGGCGCGCTCACCAGCTCGGTGTCGGCGGAGACGGTGAGGATCCGGCGGATGCCGCGCAGGTACTCCGGCGACATGTGGCGCAGGCCCTCGACGAGCTTGCCGGCGGCCAGATGGGCCCGGACCTCGTCCTCGGTGCGCGGCGCGAGTTCTTCGACGGTGGCCATGACGTATGACACTTGACGAACGACCGGAAGCGTATAGTATTCCCACTATGGCGTCAAGGCTCGCCCCCTGATGGCCCTGCTCGTGGAGCTGGACGGCGTGAGCCCGACCATCGGGCGCGACGTCTACCTGGCCCCGACCGCGACGCTGATCGGGCGCGTCCAGGTCGGCGACCGCGCGAGCATCTGGTTCGGCGCGGTGCTGCGCGGGGACTCCGAGGACATCCGCATCGGCGCCGGCACGTCGGTGCAGGACAACGCCGTCCTGCACTGCGCGTCGGGACTGCCGACGGTCGTCGGCGAGAACGTGATCGTCGGCCACTCGGCGCTGCTCGAGGGGTGCACGATCGAGGACGGCGCGATCGTCGGCATGGGCGCCATCGCCCTGCAGCGCTCGCGACTTGGCCGCCGCGCGATGCTCGCGGCCGGCTCCGTCCTCGCCGAAGGCGCCGAGATCGACGCCGAGACGCTGGCCGCGGGCGCGCCGGCGCGCGCGAAGAAGCCGCTGTCCGGCGCCGCCCTGCGCTGGACGGACACGGCGGCCGACGAGTACCAGCACTACCGAGACCGATACCTGCGGAGCGCAAGAGAGGTGTGAATCACGTGGAAGCGACGATGCTGATCGGCGGCGAATGGCGCCAGGCGGCGGGCCACGAGGAGATCGAGGTCGTCAACCCGGCGACGGAGGAGGTCGTCGGCGCGGTGCCGAAGGCGAGCGCCGAGGACGTCGAGCTCGCGGTGGCGACCGCGAAGCGCGCGTTCGGAGAGTGGTCGCGGACCGACGTCGAGAAGCGGGCGGCGATCGTCGCGCGCGCCGCGGCGCTCGTCGAGGAGCACGCGAAGGACCTCGCGGCGACGCTCACCTCCGAGCAGGGGAAGCCGCTCGCCGAGGCGATGGGGGAGGTCACCCACCTCGCGCACGGCCTGCACTACTACGCCGAGGCGGCGACGAAGGTCCGCGGCGCCCACCAGGAGCTGCCCTCCGCGTTCGGCCCCGCCTACGGCATGGTCATCCGCCGGCCGATGGGCGTATGCGCCGCGATCACGCCGTACAACTTCCCCTTGACGCTGCTCGGGACGAAGGTCGCCCCGGCGCTGGTGGCCGGCAACACCGTGGTCGCGAAGCCGGCGTCGACCACGCCGCTCGCGACGCTCGGGGTCGCCCGGCTGTTCGCCGAGGCCGGACTGCCCGACGGCGTGCTGAACGTCGTCACGGGCCGCGGCTCCGAGATCGGCGACGTGCTCGTCGGCCATCCCGACGTGCGCCGCATCGCGTTCACCGGCGAGACGGAGACCGGCCGTCACCTCATGTCCGTCGCCGGGCCGCTGATGAAGCGGGTGACGCTCGAGCTCGGCGGCTCGGACCCGGTCATCGTGTGCGCCGACGCGGACGTCGAGGCCGCGGTCAAGGCCGTCATCATCGGCCGCTACTGGAACGCCGGCCAGGCGTGCCTCGGGTGCAAGCGCGTGTACGTGGAGGAGCCCGTGTACGACGCGTTCGTCTCCGCGTTGGTCGAGCGCGTCGGACGCTACGAGCCGGGCGACGGCACGGTCAAGGCCGAGAAGCCGCGCCTGCGCATGGGGCCGATCCACACGCGCGAGGCGCGCGACACGCTGCTCGCCCAGATCGAGGACGGCGGCGGCGAGGTCCTCGTCGGCGGCGGCACGGGCGAGCACGACAAGGGGTGGTTCCTCGAGCCGGCCGTCGTCGCCGAGCCGCGCGCCGACTCGCGGCTCGTCCGCGAGGAGGTGTTCGGACCCGTCCTGCCGGTCTTCCGCTTCGCCGAGTTCGACGACGCGATCGCCCGCGCCAACGACACGAGGTACGGGCTCGGGTCCTCGATCTGGACCCACGACGTGCGCAAGATCCACCGCGCCGCGCAGGACATCGACGCGGGCATGACCTGGGTCAACCAGATCCACTACGGCTACGACGAGCTGCCGTTCGGCGGGATCAAGGACAGCGGGTTCGGGAAGGAGCACGGGCTCGAGGCGCTCGACTCCTACGTCGAGCTGAAGAGCGTCGTCGTCGGAGGGCTCGCCTGATGCCGGTCACGTTCGAGAGCGACGGCCCGATCGGCACGATCACGCTCGACAACCCCCCGGCCAACTCCTACGACGGCGAGGTCATGGCCCAGTTCGCGGACGCGGTGCGCGAGGCGGTCGCCGGCGACGTGCGCGCGGTGATCCTCCGCTCGGCGAGCGAGAAGTTCTTCTCTGCCGGCGCCGACGTGAAGAAGTTCCTCGCGAACGACGTCCGCACGAACATGGAGATGATCCGCGTGAGCCACGCGACGTTCGCGCGGATGGCGGCCGCGCCGCAGGTGTTCATCGCGCACATCGCCGGGCACGCGCTCGGCGGCGGGCTCGAGCTGACGCTCGCGTGCGACCTGCGGATCGCCGCGGCGGGCACCTACCGGCTGGGGACGCCGGAGGTCACCCTCGGCCTCCTCCCCGGCAACGGCGGGACGCAGCGGCTGAGCCGGCTCGTCGGCGCCTCGCGCGGGATGGACCTGCTGATCACCGGCCGCACGTTCTCGCCCGAGGAGGGCCTCGCGCTGGGCGTGCTGAACGCCGTCCACCCGGCCGAGGACGCCGAGTCCGAGGTCCGCGCGCTCGCCGAGCGGATGGCGCGCGGGCCGCGCCAGGCGCTCGCGTCGATCAAGCGCTGCGTCCACGAGGGCCTGCAGCGTCCCCTCGACGACGGCCTGCGGCTCGAGCGCGAGCTGATCGAGGAGCTGTTCGCCTCCGAGGACGCCCGCGAGGGCCTGACCGCGTTCGTCGAGAAGCGGGAGGCGAGCTTCGCATGAGCACGACGGCGCGGCAGGAGAGGAAAATGGGGTCAGACCCCTTTTTCCG
>JAOPZQ010000671.1 GCA_025964075.1 Solirubrobacterales bacterium
CGAGCTCGCCGCGGGCACCGGCGCCCGCCTCGCCCGCGGGATGGCGGCGACGAGCACGCGCGCCGCCCGCACCGTGCGCGAGCTCTCGCGCGAAGCCGCGAGCCAGCTCCCGCGCCTGATCCGGCTCGAGCAGATCGGGCCGCGGACGCGCGTCTCGATGGGGCTGCTGCTCCAGGAGCGAGCCGATCGCGCCCCGCAGGACGTGTGCTTCCTGTTCGAGGACCGGGCCCACGCGAACGCGGCCGTCAACGAGCGCATCGACAACGTCGTGCGGGGACTGATCTCGATCGGCGTCCGCCAGGGCGAGCACGTCGGAGTGCTCATGGGGACGCGGCCGTCTGGGCTCGCCGTCGTCGCGGCGCTCAGCCGCCTGGGCGCGGTGGCGGTCCTCCTGCGCCCGGGCGCCGACGTCGGGCGCGAGGTGGAGCTCGGCCAGGTCGAGCGGATCATCGCCGACCCGGAGCACGCGCCGATCGCCGCGTCGGTCCGCCCGGTGCACGTGTTCGTCCTCGGCGGCGGAGGCGAGCCGCGGGAGCTCGACGGCGGGGTCACCGATCTCGAGCGGGTCGACCCCGACGCGGTCCCGCTCCCCGCCTGGTACGAGGCGAACCCGGGCCGGGCCAGCGACCTGGCGTTCATCCTCTTCACCGGGGAGGGCGAGCGCACGCGGGTGAACCGCGTGACGAACCGGCGGTTCGCGCTCTCGGCGTTCGGCACCGCCTCGTCCGCCGCGCTCTCGCCCGCCGACACCGTGTACAGCGTCACGCCGCTCTACCACCCGTCGGGGCTCCTGATGAGCATCGGCGGCGCGCTCGCCGGCGGCGCCCGGATCGCGATGGCGCGGCACTTCGATCCGGCGACGTTCTGGGACGAGGTGCGGCGCTACGGCGTGACGATCGGCTCCTACACGTGGACGCTCCTGCATGACCTCGTGGAGGCGCCGCCGAACGCCGGCGAGCGCGGCCATCCGGTGCGGCTCTTCATCGGGTCCGGCATGCCGCGCGGGCTATGGCGCCGGGTGACCGAGCGTTTCGCGCCGGTGCGCGTCCTCGAGTTCTGGACCTCGACGGACGGCGACGCGGTGCTCGTCAACCTGAGCGGCGCGAAGCCCGGGGCGATGGGGCGGCGGCTGCCGGGGAGCGCTGGGGTGAGGATCGCCGCCTACGACGTCGACGAGGGCCGCCTGCTCGAGGGCGACGACGGCTTCGCGATCGAGTGCGGGGTCGACGAGACGGGCCTGCTTCTGACCCGCGTTCGCCCCGAGCTCGCGACGAGCGCGACCCCGCTGCGCAGCGTCTTCTCGCGCGGCGACGCCTGGCTGCCGGGCGGCGATCTGTTCCGCCGCGACCGCGACGGCGACCACTGGCTCGTCGACCACGTGCCCGCGCTCGTGCGGACCGCGGACGGCGTCGTCCCGACGCTGCCGGCGGCGGAGGCGCTGGGCGATCTCCCCGCGGTCGACCTCGCGGTCGGCTACGGAGTGGCGGCAGAGGCCGAGGACGTTCCCGTCGTCGCGGTCACCCTGCGGCGCGACGCCGAGCTCACCGCGAAGGAGGTGACCGGCGCGCTCCGCGATCTCGACCCGGCGCACCGCCCGGCCGTCGTCCACGTCGTCGACGAGATCCCGGTGACGACGTGGTACCGGCCGCTGACCTCGCCGCTGCGTGCCGCGGGCCTTCCCCCCGCTCGGCCCGGCGTGTTCGGGCTCGACCGGGCGAAGGGCGTCTACCGCCCGCTCACGGAGGCGGCGCGGCGGCGGCTCGCGACGCGCGGGAGTCGCTGATGGCGTCCGCGTTCCAGCGCCTCGCGAGCCGCGTCGAGAACCGCATCTCCCGCCTGGACGACGACCGGCTCCTGCGGATCCTCCGCACTCCGGTCGGTCAGCGCGTGCTGTTCACCGGCCTCGCCGCCCGGCTGCGCCCGGCGTCGGCGCGGGGTCTCTCGGCGACGATCCAGTTCGACCTCCGGGACGAGCGGACGGACGCGGGCAGCTGGACGGTGGGCCTCGACGGGGTCGGCTCCGCGCGCGCCCGGCGGCGCGCGGCGGGCGACGCGACCGCGACGCTGACGCTCGAGCTCGCCGATCTCGGCCGGATGGCCGCGGGTCGGCTCGATCCGGGCGTCGCGGTGATCTCGGGCAAGCTCGACCTCGCGGGCGACTACGGCGTGCTGCTCAAGCTGAGCGGCCTGCTCTCGCGCAAATAGGACCACGCGCAACTCCTCCATGTGCGAACATGTGTTCGCCTTGATCGTCTGCGTCCTGCTGCCGCGCTTCCAGCTCACCGTCGCCGCCGGCGACCGGGCCGGCCTGCTGCAGCGCCCCGCCGCGCTCGCCCCCGAGCCCGGGCGCGAGCAGCAGGTGGGGGAGGTCTCGCCCGCCGCCGAGGCCTCCGGCGTCCAGCCGGGCATGCGGCTCGGCGAGGCGCTGACGCGCTGCCCCACGCTGGCCCTCGTCCCGCCGGACCCGGCCGGTGTGGCCGAGGCGTGGGAGCTCGTCCTCGCGCGCCTCGAGGGGATCGGGGCGGGAGTGGAGTCCGAGCGCCCGGGCTTCGCCTGCTTCGACGCCCGCGGGTTGCGCCGCCTCCACGGCGGGCTCGACGGCGTGCTCACCGCGACCCGGAACGCGTTGCGCTCGGGGGCCTCCACGCCAGTTGCACCAGCCCGGATCGGCGCCGGTCCGACCCGCTTCTGCGCGCTGGCCGCCGCCTCCCGGGGGCGGCCGCGTCGTCCCGTCGTCGTGACGGGCGACGCCCGCGAGTACCTGGC
>JAOPZQ010000597.1 GCA_025964075.1 Solirubrobacterales bacterium
TGGTTGAGCGCGTCCTCCGGGGCGGCGTCGGCGTTCGCGAGATCCCACTTGGCCGCCTGGGCGGCCATCGGCGCGGCGGCCCCGTTCTTGGGGTAGTTGGGGTCGCCGTACGGGATCACGGTCGGCGACTTCGCCGTGTACGGCGTGAGGTTCGGCTTCTTGGTGAAGTCGTTCCACATGCGCGTCGCACGCGAGTCGGTGATCGTCATCGGCGGCAGGTGCAGCAAATCCTCGATCGTGGCGATCATCGACGCGGTGTCGTAGTGCGTGGAGTCGGTCGCGCCCCGCTGCGTGTACGGGCTGATCGCCATCGCGAGCGTGCGATGCGCGTCGACGTGGTCAGGCCCGTTCTGCGCGTCGTCCTCGGTGACGAAGATCGCCGTCGAGGCCCAGTACTTCGAGTGCGAGACGACGTCGACGAGGCGCCCGACCGCGGCGTCGTTGTCGGCGACGTAGGCCTGCGGCGTCGCCGCGCCGGCGCGCGTGCCGGCGGTGTGGTCGTTGGGGAGCCGGACGAACTCAAGCTGCGGCAGGTCGCCGTTGTTGACGTAGTTGCGGAACTCGCGCTCCCACTCGGGCTCGCGCAGCGTATGGTCCGGGCAGTTCGTCGAGTAGCCCGGGTAGTTGGTGTCGACGTAGCCCGGGAAGCGGGTCGTGTCGAGGTGCGTGGTGTGCGAGATGTTGCCGGGGCCGGCGGAGGTCGCCGTGCAGTCGGTCTGCGTGTACTCGCCGTAGTCGCGGAAGGTCACGCCATGGGCGAACGCGTTGTCCCACAGGTACCCGACCGTCTGCGCGGCGCCTGAGCGCGGGATCGACGGGTCGCCCTGCAACGGCTCGGACGCGAACAGCTGCGCGGGCTTGACGTCCTCGAAGTCGTAGCCGCGCTGGCTCGAGCGCGGGCCCGAGGAGTAGTTGATCGGCCACGTCTTGTCGACGTAGTCGGTCGCGCCGGCCTGCGTGATCCAGTTGTGGCCGTCGGCCGAGACCTCGGCGTCGGCGTAGAAGTTGTCGAACACGCCGAACCGCTGCGCGAGCGACCGCGCGTTGGGCGCGCTCTCGTCCTTGAACAGCGCCAGCGACGGATCGCCGTTGCCCTTGGGCAGGTCGCCGAACACCTGGTCGTACGTGCGGTTCTCGCGGATCACGTAGATCACGTGCTTGATCGCCGAGAGCTTCTTCGGCATCGAGCGCTCGCGCGCGTCGACCTGGTTGTTGGACCGCACCTGCCTCGTGTACTGCTTGAGCTGCCCACCGTCGGGCACGTCGATCAGCTGGATCGAGCCCTTGATCATCGAGCCCGAGTACTGCGTGTCGGGGTCGACGCCCGCGCACGCCGGCGCGTGGGAGGGCGGCTGCAGGCCGCCGCACGGGTTCGGGCCGGCGCCGGACCCGTTCGTGTTGGTGACCACCAGCTGCTTGCCGCCGGGGCGGACGGCGACGGCCGCCGGATACCAGGCGGTCGGGATCAAGCCGGCGACCGTGCGCGAGTCGAGGTCGACGACCGCGATCGCGTTCTCGCCCGCCTCGGCCACGTAGAGCCGGCTCCCGTCCGGCGAGACGGCGAGCCCGTTCGGGATCGCGCCCTTGGGACCGCCGGGGACGAGCGCGACGTCGATCGTCGCCGCCGGCCTGTCGGTGGCGGAGTCGATCACCGAGATCGTGTCGGAGTTCGCGTTGGCGGTGTAGACCTCGTCGCGCGCCGGGTTGGCCGCGATCGCGCTCGGGTGGTCGGCGCTCATCGGGTTGCTCGGTGGCGAGAGCGTGATGTCGGCGACCTTCGTCTCGGTCGCCGTGTCGATCACCGAGACGGAGCGGCCGAGCCAGTTGGTCACGTACGCCTTGTCGCCGTTGTGCGCGAACGCGACGTCGAGCGGCTCGAGCGCCGCGCCGAGGTCGATCGTGCCCGTCACCTGGTTGGTCGCCGGATCGACGACGGTCACCATGTGGCCGGCCGGGTTGCCGAGCGACCCCAGGCCCGACAGGTTGCTCGCCGCGTAGATGCGGTCGCCCCGCGGCGTGTGGCCGTATGCGAGGCCGGCCGGGAACCCGGCGCCGGCGGCCAGCGGCACGGGGATGTCGGCGGCCGGCGTGAGCGTCCCGCCCTGGACCGAGTAGCTGTGGATGACCTGCTGGCCGCCGCCCGAGGCCCACGCGCGCGTGCCGTCAGGCGACCACGCGACGCCGTAGAACGCGGCCTGGCCCGGCGCCGTCGTCGCGTTGTACGGGACGGTGCCGGTGCGCTGATGCGCGCCGAGGTCGAACAGGTCGACCGAGTCGATCTTGGCGGCCCCGCTGCTGGTCGTCAGCAGCCGGCTGCCGTCGGGGGAGAGCGCCGCCCCGAGCGGTCCCTGCAGGCCCGCCGTTCCCTGTGACACGCCGAACTCCACCCCTGCGGGCTGCACCCGCCAGCCCGCGGGCGTGACCGGTGCGGCCGCTGCCGCCGGTCCCGCCGAGGCCAAGCTCAGCAGCGCCGCGGCGAGCGCACCCCTGCGAAGCGCACGCGACATGTAGTACCTCCCTAGCCGTTCTCCAGACCGGCCGGAAGCTACGCGGGTCCCCGACGCGCAGTGTTTCCCAGCGGTTGCGCGCTCATGAGCGCGCGATGAGCCGTGGTCGGCGGGTCGCGCCGCCGAGCACGAGCGTCATCGGCGGGGCGCGACCCTCCCGGCGGTGCTCGCGGGGCCGGTCTGGAACCAGGCGAGCACGAAGCAGGCGGCGCCGAGCAGCATGGCGGCGATCCCGTGCTTGATGTGGTGATGCGAGGAGCCCGCCTGGTGCCCCGGGAAGAACGACGGGAGCGCGTCCGCCGTGTCCACCAGGTACACGACGGCGATCGCGAGCAGGATCAGCCCGG
>JAOPZQ010000600.1 GCA_025964075.1 Solirubrobacterales bacterium
CGGCGGCCTGCCGCCGCGCGCGGCGACGGAGCAGCGCGAGCTGGACGAGCAGCAGCTCCTCGAACGCCAGGCGGCGGCGCGCGCGCTCCGCGTCCGCGGCACGCTCGGGGAAGTGCATCGCGGTCAGGGCCGACGTGCGGTCGGGGAGCCCCTCCGGGACGCGCAGCTCGGCGGGCAACGGCTCCACGACCTCGGTGAGCGCGTCCCGGTGGGCGCCGACGAGGGCGAGGATCCGCGTCGAGTCGAGGCCCTTCGTCGCCGGGTACTGCGCGACCGCGCCCGCGTGGCCGGCGGTGGCCTCGTTCGTCGGAGCGTGGAAGTTGACCTTGAAGCGGTTGCGGCCCTCGAACTTGCCCTGGAGCACGAGCCGCGTGCCCGGCTTGTACTTGTTCGCGAGCCACGGCTGGTTGAAGAACGTCACCTTCATCGGCCCCGTGCCGTCGGCCACCGTCGCCTCGACGAGCGGCCGCATCCCGCGGCGGCGGACCGGTCGCGACGTGATCGACCGCACGTCGACGACGACGGTCGCGGTCTCGCCCGGCGCCAGCTCCGCGATCGTCTTCGCCTCACCGCGATCGCGCGGCAGGTGCTCGAGCAGGTCGCCGACCGTCAGCAGGCCGAGCGCCTTGGCGCCCTCCGCCGCCGGCGCCGGAGCCACCTCGAGCTCCTCCTCGAGACGCGAGGGGCGGGGGTAGCGGACCGGCGCCGCGGCGAGCTCGTCGTCGCTCAGCTCCTCGTGCGTGCCGAAGGCCGTGGCCATCGGTTCACTATGGCGCCCCGGCCGGTCACTCGGCCGCGAGGAGCCACCACCAGCTGGGCTGGCCGCCCTCCTCGCACTCGACCTCGACGTGGGCGGGCCCGAGCGCGCGCACGGCGTCGTCGTCGAGCGGCGCGCCGGCGCCGCGGATCACGGTGACGAGCTCGGCCCCGTCGGCCACGGCGCCGAGGACGAGGCGGAGCGCCTGCTCCGGCTCGCCCCAGGCGACGATGTCCTCGCCGACGAAGCCGACGGCCTGGCCGCGCCGGAAGCGGCCCTGGCCGTCGTCGCGCGCCGCCGGGGCGACGCCGCCCGTCCGGACGTGGCGGAGCGCCTCGTCCATCGCCGCGGCGTTCTCCTCCGCGGAACGGGACGGATCGAAGCTCACGGCGGCGGCGAGCCCGGCCTGCTGCGAGCGCGCCCGTACGACGTGCACGGTCTTGTCCGAGAGCTCGGCCGCCCGCTCGGCGGCCATGAAGACGTTCGCGGAGACGGGTAGGACGACGACTTCCTCCGCCGGGATCGCATGGATGCCGGAGAGCAGGTCGTACGTGGACGGGTTGAGCGTGGGGCCGCCGTCGAGCGTCGTGACGCCGAGGTCCTCGAACAACGTGCGCAGGCCCTCCCCCGCCGCGACCGCGAGAGCGCCGCAGAGCCCCGGGCCCGCGGCCGCCGCGAGCCGCTCGGCGCGCTCCCCGATCTGAGCGTGCATGTCGGCCACGTCGAGGTGGGAGACCGCGCCGGACCCGGCGAACAGCGCGGTCGCCGCGTCGGGATCGTCCGTGTGCACGTGGACCTTGAGCGTCGTCCGGTCGCCCACGACGAGGACGGAGTCGCCGAGGTCCTCGAGCGCGAGCACCAGCGCCCGCGAGTCGAGGTCCTCGCCGGTGACCGCGAAGTTCGTGCAGTACCGGTAGGTCGCCGAGTCGTGCTCGGGGTGGTGGACGCGAGGAGCGGCGCGCTGGTGCTCGAGCGCCGGCGGCGCCGTGCCGCGCAGCGCGGCGACCATGCCGGTGAGGATGATCACGACGCCGTAGCCGCCGGCGTCGACCACACCGGCCTCGCGGAGGATCGGCAGGAGCTCGGGACCGCGCTTGACCGACTCCTCCCCGGCGCGGATCGCCTCCTCGAGCACCTCGGCGATGACCTCGGCCTGGTCGCCGTCGGTCGCCTCCGCGGTCAGCCGCGGCCGCTCCATGTGGGCGAGCATCGTCGCGATGCGGCTGCCCATCTCCCGGACCACGGTGAGGATCGTCCCCTCCGCGGGGTCGCGCACGGACGCGTAGGCCTTCTCGGCCGCGCGCGCCATCGCCGCCCCGATGAGGACCGGGTCGACGAGCTCCCCCGGCCGCGAGATCAGCTCCTCCGCGGCGCCGCGGATGAGCTGCGAGAGGATGACGCCCGAGTTCCCGCGCGCGCCGAGCAGCGCCGCCCGAGCGACGGAGTCGACGATCTCCTCGCGCCCGATCTCGTCGATCGTGCGCGTCTGCTCCGCCGTCGCCAGACGGTCGAGCTCCTCGAGGACGGCGCGCAGCGTGAGCGCCATGTTGTCGCCGGTGTCGCCGTCGGCGACCGGAAAGACGTTCAGGTCGTTGACCTCGCCGCGGCGCGCCTCGAGTGCGGCGAGCGCGCCCTCCACGACCGCGCGGAAGCGAACGAGGCTGGGGTCGGACACGGGCGTGACGCCCGGAGCCCTCAAAGGGCCTTGGTGACCTTGCCGGCCTTCAGGCAGCGGGTGCACACGTAGACCCGCCGCGGCGTGCCGTTGTCGTCGATCCGCACCCGCTGGAGGTTGGGCTCGAAGCGCCGCTTCGTCGCCACCATCGAGTGGCTGCGGCGATTTCCGAACGCGGGGCCCTTGCGGCAGACGTGGCAGACCTTGGACATGCGGTCGGCCAGTATAGGCGCTCCGGCTCGATGACTAACCGAGGGCCTCGTGTGGCACCCTGGGAGCGTGCGCCTCGAGGATCGCATCCGCCTGCCTGCCCGCTACCGCGTCGTCCGCTTCATCGCCGGCGGCGGCATGGCCGGCGTGTGGGAGGCCGAGGACACCCGGCTGGGGCGGCGGGTCGCCGTCAAGGTCCTGGCCCAGCACCTGGCGGACGATCCGGTCAACACCCAGCGCTTCGCGCGGGAGGCCCGCGCCGCCGCTCGCCTGTCGAACCACCCGAACGTCGCGACGATCTACGACGTCGGAGAGCACGACGGGCGCTCGTTCATCGTCATGGAGCTGGTGACCGGCGGCACCGTCGCCAGTGCCCTCCACCGGGGCCGGGTGCCCCGCGAGCGGGCGCTCATCTGGCTGCGGGACGCCGCCGCCGCGCTCGACGCGGCCCACGAGCAGGGCGTGATCCACCGCGACGTCAAGCCCGGGAACCTCCTCCGCGACGAGCACGAGCGCGTGCGCGTCGCCGACTTCGGGATCGCGCGGCTGGCCAGCGAGGCCACGGTCACGGCGACCGGTCAGCTCCTCGGGACCGCGGCCTACCTCTCCCCCGAGCAGGTCCTGGGACGGCCGACCACCTCGGCGAGCGACCGCTACGCGCTCGCCGTCGTCGCGTACGAGCTCCTGACCGGCCGCCGTCCGTTCACGGCCGAGCACCCGACCGCCCAGGCCCGCCAGCATCTCGAGGACGAGCCCGACCCCCCGAGCGTGGTCGACTCGAGCCTCCCGCGCGCGCTCGATCGCGTCCTCGAGCGGGGTCTCGCGAAGGAGCCCGAGCAGCGTTGGCCGACCGCGACCGCGTTCGTGGCGGCTCTCGCGGGCGCGCTGGCCGGGAGCCGCACGGCCCCGACGCGGCCGCTCGACCGGCCCACGGTG
>JAOPZQ010000621.1 GCA_025964075.1 Solirubrobacterales bacterium
GCAACCGGCTGATCGCCGACCCCACCGACCGCGAGGCCAAGGTCGACTTCGTCACGACGTACCACATGGTCATCGAGGGCACGCTCGCCCTCACGGGCCAGTACTTCATCACCGACTACTACGAGAAGCAGGGCATCCTCCCCGGCTTCGTCGAGGGCTTCCGGAACATCTCGAGCGACGAGCATCGCCACGTCGCCTACGGCACGTGGTACCTGCAGCGCGCGTGCCGCGACTCGGCGCTGCGCGACCGCGTGTCCGACAAGCTCATGGAGCTCCTGCCCGTGGCGGCCGGCGTGCTCGTCCCGAAGGGCAAGGATCCCGGCTCCGACTGGACGCTCCTCGGCTACGCGAGCCAGGAGGTCAACGAGTTCGCGTTCCGGGCGTTGACCCGGCGCCTGAAGGTGATCGGCGTCTCGCTCGGAGTGCCGGCGGAGGCCTAGACAGAGCTCCGGATCGGCTGATACGGTCACGGTGCAAAGGGGGTCTGGCCCCTTTTGCAATCGCAACCCGACGCCACCGCAAAGGGGGTGAGCAGGGCTTTGAAGATCAACGTGCACACGTCTCGACTCTTCCTTGGCGACGCCTTCCGGGCGCGCGCCACCGCCCTGCCCACGACCTAAGGTGCTTCGCCGGGGTCGCGGGCAATCGCCCGTGACCCCTCGGGTTCGAACCTCCTTCGTACAGCGAGGGCCCCCACGGGCGGGTTTCATCGACCTATTCCCGAAGGAGCTCTCAGATGCATTCGCTCATCCACGTCGAGCATGCCCGCGCCGTTGCGCAGGAGAAGATCCCGCGCGAGCGACACGTGATGCGGGCGCAGCACCCGCCCTCGCCACGGGCGCGTCGCGGTGCGGCGCGCCTGCTGGTCCGCGTCGCCCTCCGGCTCGACCCGGAGGTCCGGTCGCGGGCGCTGGTCCGATAGGGCAAAGGCGGGGTCAAGTCTTTCTTGTTGCAGCACGGTGCGGCAATTTCTTGCACCAAGGTGTGGCAATGAAAGACTTGACCCCCCCGTGCAGGTCTCCCGCCTCGACGACGCCCAGCCCTTCGTGACCGCCGACGGCTCGACGATCCGCGAGCTCGCGGGCCCGGTCTCGCTCGCGACGCGGAACGTGAGCCTGGCCGAGGCCACGGTCCCGCCGGGCGGCGAGACCTCCGAGCACTTCCACCGCACCTCCGAGGAGATCTACTTCTTCACCGCCGGCGCCGGCCGCATGCGCCTGGGGGAGGAGGAGCGCGAGGTGAGCGCCGGGGACTGCGTCGTCATCCCCCCGGGCGAGCGCCACAAGCTCTGGAACGCCGGCCCCGAGCCGCTCGTGCTCCTGTGCGCGTGCGCACCCGCGTACTCGGACGCGGACACGATCCTCACCGGCGGCTGAGACGTGCCGTTACCCGGCTGAACCCGCGGCCGCGCGGGTAATCCGCCTGCATGACGTCCCCGTCGCACCCGGGGGAGCTGCCGCCGACGGCGTGGAAGGACATCCTCGTCCGCACCTGGAAGAAGTTCCAGCGCGACGAGCTCGGGGACAAAGCCGCCGCGCTCACCTACTACGGAGTGCTCGCGCTGTTCCCGGGCCTGATCGTCCTCGTCGCGCTGCTCGGACTGCTCGGCCAGTATCCGCAGACCGTCAACGCCGTGTTCAAGATCCTCACCCAGGCCGGGGCGAGCAAGGACACGATCAACGCGATCCGCAGTCCGCTCGAGGGCGTCGTCAAGTCCAAGGGCGGCGCCGGCGCACTGCTCGGCGTCGGCCTGCTCGGGGCCGTGTGGTCGGCCTCGAGCTACATGGGAGCGTTCATGCGCGCGGCGAACGCCGTCTACGGCGTCCGCGAGGGCCGACCGTTCTGGCGTCTGCGGCCGCTGCAGGTCGGCATCACGCTGATCATGCTCGCGGTGGCGCTGCTCCTGCTCACGGCGATGGTCGTGACCGGCCCGTTCGCTCGCGCGATCGGCGACGCGATCGGAGTCGGCTCGAGTGCGGTGGCGGTCTGGAACGTGGCGAAGTGGCCGGTCATCGCGGTGCTCGCGCTCGGGATGATCGCGGTCCTCTACTACGCCGCGCCCAACGTCCGCCAGCCGAAGCTGCGCTGGATCACGCCCGGCGGCGTCCTGGCGCTCGCGCTCTGGGCGCTCGCGTCGGTGGGCTTCGCGTTCTACGTGAGCAACTTCGGCTCCTACAACAAGACCTACGGCACGCTCGGCGGGATCGTGGCGCTGCTCGTCTGGCTGTGGATCACGAACCTCGCCCTGCTCCTGGGGCTCGAGTTCGACGCCGAGCTCGAGCGCGAGCGCGAGATCGCGTCCGGCGTTCCCGAGGAGCAGACGCTCCAGCTCGAGCCGCGGCAGGCGCCGAAGGACGCCGAAGCGGCTTAGCGCTGGACCAGCAGCGGCACGTCGTGGACGATCTGGCTCGGCTGGAAGTTCGCCGGGTAGAGCGTCGTCACCTTGCCCGAGGCGGCGATGCCGTAGACGAGACCGGAGTGGGCGACGAACTGCGGGTTGCTCGCGTCGCGCTGTGAGCCGACGTTCCACGCCTTCCACACGCTGCCGAGCTGTGGCGCCGAGCCGACGAGGTACTCCATGCGCCCGGTCATCTGGTGCGCCTTCAGGAACGCGGTGACCGAGCTGCGCGTGTCGCCGCGGGGATCGACCGACACCGCGACGACGCGGACCTTGCCCGCCTCGGCGCCGAGCTTCGTCAGCGCGGTGTGCAGGTTCGCCGTGATCAGCGGGCACACGTCGGGGCAGTGCGTGTAGAGGAAGGTCAGCAGGACGACCTTCCCGCGGTCGCCGGCAAGGCTCACGCGCTTGCCGAGGTGGTCGTCGAGGACGGTGGCGGGGGCGGGCTTCGCCGGCGTGGCCACCGCTCCCTGGAACTGGACCGACTTCGCGCTCTTCACGTTGCTGGGGAGCTTCGGCGACTTCTTGCCGCCGCCGTTGTTCGCCAGCGCGTAGCTGACGGCGCCGACCACGACGAGGATCGCGAGCAGCGGAAGCAGCGTCCATTTGCTCATCGATCTCCATGATGGCAACCGCTCGCGGATCCTTCCCGCCCGTGCCTTGCGCTCCCCTTATCTCCGATCCCTGTTCCTCGCCGTCGCGGCCACCGCCGCGTGGCCGGCCCCGGCCTCCGCGCACGGCCTCGTCGGGCGCACCGACCTTCCGATCCCGGTGTGGCTGTTCGCGTGGGCGGCGGCGCTGGTCCTCGTCGTCTCGTTCGCGCTCCTCGGCGCCCTCTGGCCCCGTCCGCGGCTCGAGGACGTCGAAGGCCGGCGGCTGTTCGCACTGCCGGGGTGGCTCGAGCCGGTGGGCGGCGCGATCGGCGTGGCGATCTTCGGGGCCGTCGTCTACGCGGGTCTCGCCGGCACGCCGGAAGTCACGGCGAACCTCGCGCCCACGTTCGTCTACGTGCTCTTCTGGGTCGGAGCTCCCGTCCTCAGCGTGCTCCTCGGCGACGTGTTCCGGCCGCTCAACCCC
>JAOPZQ010000626.1 GCA_025964075.1 Solirubrobacterales bacterium
CGCGCGGGTTCGTCACCGACGCGACGAGGACGCCGGAGACGACCTGCGCGATCGCGCCCGCGGGTACGTTCCCCTGGGTCCCGCCGCCGGAGCGGTAGCGCCGCATGCGCACGTTGTCGCGGGCGACGACGGGGATCCGGCCGTGGACGCCGTCGCCGAACTGCACGCGTCCGCGCGTCCGCTCGGTCACGTAGTGGCGGTCCGCCGGTCCCGAGAAGCCGAGGTTCGGCCGGCGCTGCCACGGGACCCAGACCGCCGTCTCGTGGCCGGTCCGCGGATCGCGCTCGACGCCGAGGTCGGCCTCCGCGATCCCGGCCGCCGCGAGCTCGGAGACGAGGAGCGGGTACTCGACGCGGGCGCGCTCGCCCTCGAGCTCGCGCACCTCGACCTCCTCGCCGACGAGGACCGGCGTGCGGGTGACGAAGAACGCCTGGGAGGGCTCGCCGGTGCTCGAGCCGAGGATCTCGGCGACGACCGTCTCGACCTGCGTGGCCCAGACGGCGTTCGGGTCCACGCCGCGGACGATCGCACGCCGCGGTTCGCCGTCGCTGCGCAGCCGCGCGCGCAGCCAGCTCCGCGGCGTGCCGAACCGAGCGAGGCCTGCCTCGGGGACGGTCGTCGCCGCGGGTCGGGACCACTCGCCGCCGGGCCACGGCACGTGCACGATCCCCGGCACCGCGAGCGCGCCCGTCTCGTCCTCCACCGCGATTTCGCGCCACGCAGTGCCGTCGTGCGCGTCCCACGTCAGCGCCGGGCCCGCGTCCTCGCCGAGCACCTCCTCGACGTCGAGGAGGACGCCGAGCTCGTCGGCGGGCAGCCGGCCGTCGAAGCCGAGGTAGAGCGCCGGCGTCGCGTCCTCCACTGGGCGGAACGGGGTGAACGTGCCGCCGCGCCGGGCCGCCTCCTCGGTGTGCTCCTCCCACGCGAAGTCGTTGCGCGTGACCACGTGCTGCGGGGCCGCCGGCCTCGACTCCCACAGGTAGCCGATCGCCAGCCGATCGAGCTGCGGCGGGCGCGGCTCGATGATCGGCAGGTAGCGGACCTGGTGGTCCTCGTCCTTCCAGGAGACGAGCGTGAGCTTCCCGAACACGCCGCTGACGAGCCGCCCACGGAGCCACCGCTGCTCGACGCCGCCGACCGTGGACGGCTCCCAGTCGCGCGGGACGTCGAACGCGACGCGACCGGACGCGCGGAGGTTCATGCCGTCGTCGCCCGGGTCCTTGGGCACCGCCTCGCGCCACTCGTCGCCGTTCCAGTACTCCCACGCGAGCACCGCCGGATCGAGCTCGGGCTCCTCCTTGCCCGCGGCGAGCGCGGCCTGGAGCGGGCTCAGCTTCGTCAGCTCGATGAGCGCCTGATCGCCCGCCTTGGCCGCCTCGATCCCGCGCGTCTTCGCGGTCTGGCGCCCGGTCGTCAGGCTCGTGAAGTCCGGGAGGTTGTCCTGCTTCCAGGCGAGGTCGACCGTCCACGGCGCGTTGACGATGTTGACGATGTCATCCGCGTGGCCCGGGATCGCCACGATGTTCGCGCCGGCGATGTCGGACTGCAGCGTGGCGATCGGCGTCGTGAGGCTCGTGACGCCGAGATCCTTCAGCGCGCTTGCCGCGCTGGCGACGGCCTTCGCTCCCTCCTGCGACTTCGTGAACAGGTCGAAGCCGCCGGCCAGGAGCATGGCGGGGGCGCCGCCGATCATCCCCGCGGCGATGATCGCGGCCGTTTCGCCCCAACGTGCGATGTCGTTCGCCGCGCGTCGCGTGGCCTCCGCCGCGTCGTTCGCGGCGCTCTGGATCCGCGCCTTCGAGGCCGGCACGTCGACGACCGTCGTCGGGAGCGTCGCGAGCGTGATCGAGATCGCCGCGAGCGAGTCGGCGAGCTCCTTCGCGGCGGTGGCGACGGCGCCCAGCCCGCTCATGTCCACCAGCGCGCCGGTGGCCGTCGCGAGCGCCGACTTCTTGCCGGTGGCGGTCGTCGCGCCGCCGTCGTTCGCGGGGGCCATGCCGATGATCGCCTCGGCGATCTTCTGCACCGCGAGCGACTGCTGCTTGGCGGAGGCGATGACGTGGGCGACCGCGGACGTCACGTCCTTCGCGTACTGCGCGGCGAGCGCGTCGATCTTCTCCTGCTCGGTCTCGGGACGATCGAAGCAGATCTCGACATGGGCTCCCGGGCGCGCGAACGCCTCGCCGCACGCGAGGTAGAACGCGGTGTCGGCGCTCGGCGCCTTCCCCATCGGGAAGAACGTCTTCGTCGGATCAAGCTGCTCCGCGCCCGCGAACGCGGAGTCGGGAAGCAGGCCCCCGGTGCACGTCTGCTCGTCGAGCCGGCGGTCGATCACCGTGCGCAGCGAGATGCGGTCGATCTCGGCCAGGCGGCGCGTCGGGTCGGGCGGGAGCGGCCGCGTCGTGCGGGCTCGCAGCCAGTGGGAGGACCACCCGCCGACGACGCGCGGCTTGCTCGCCCCGCAGTCGGTCGCGAGCCGCGTGCGGCCGCTGCGCGTCAGGCCGCGCGTCGTGTCCAGGGACCAGCCGCTCTCGTCCTCCTCGCGCACTTCCTTGAACGCTCGCCAGCCCTCGCCGTCCCACCAGGACCAGTCGAGCGCGAGCGCCTCCGAGCCGCCGGGCGCGAGCTCGACGTCGACGCCCACGCTCGCGCTGCCGGCGAGCGCGAGGTGGAGGTCGTGGGCGACGTAGAGCTCATGGGCGACCGGCTCGAGCCCGTCCCACAGCCGGAACGGACGGCCGCCGAGGGCGTCGGCGCCGTGGTCGCCGTAGGCGTCGCGGCCGGGCCACAGCGTCACGACCTCGGCGAGGCGCGCCGCCGCGAGGCCGACCGGCCGCTCGGTCTCGAACACGAGCTGGCGCGCGGGATCGGGCCCCTTCGCGGCCACGCGCGTCCCCGCGGGTGCGTGGCCGTCGCCGCCGCCCGGGATCGTCGTGAAGACCACCGGGGCCCGGGCCGCCTGGGCGGGGAGCACGTCGAGGCCGAGCTGGTCGAGGAACGCGAGCTCGTTCTTGTCCGGCGCCTCGGCGACGCGCTCGGCGAGGGCACGCAGGTACTCGGCCCAGATCCGCAGCAGCGCGTCGCCCGGGCCGCCGGTCTCCGGGTGCCACGCCGGCACGAAGCCCGGAAGCCGCGCGCGAAGCGCCGCCAGGAGCTGCTCGGTGCTCGGCCGCTCGAGGACGCTCATGCCGCCGGTTGCCCTTCCAGCAGGTAGAACGGATAGACGAGGTTGTAGAACGTGTTCGTCGCCCGGACGCGGTAGTCGAGGTCGACGAGCACCGTGGAGCTCGCCCCGGCGTCGGGCTCGACGCGCACGTCGATCACGTCGATGCGCGGCTCCCATCGCACCAGCGCCTCGCGAACCCGGTGCTGGATCAGCGCCCGGGTCGTCGCCGTCAGCGGCTCGAAGACGAGCGCGCGCAGGCCCGCCCCGAAGTCCGGGCGCATCACGCGCTCGCCGAGGTCGGTGCCGAGCACGATGCGCACCGCCTCGTGCACGTCCTGCTCGTACTCGGCCTCGGCGATCTCGCCGTCCGCGGCGGCGCCGACGGGGAACGCCCACCCGCGACCGAGGAACGCGCGATCGACCGCGTCCACGTCAGCCTCCGACGATCACGGTCGGGGCTCCCATGACGATCGGCGCGCCGCAGGCGGACACGTCGCCCATCCGCAGCGCGGGGCGTCCGCCGATGAGCACGGTCGTGCTGCCCATCGGGAACGGCGCCGGCGGGTGCGGGCCGGCCAGGGGTGGCATCCCGCACGTATGCATGTCGCCGACCACCGCCGCCGGCTGGCCGCCGACGAGCACGGTCGCGACGCCGGGACCGGCGACGACGCCCGGGTGTCCGGTCGGATCGCCCACACGCGCGGCGGGCGGCATCAGTTGATCCTCACCACGCCGCCCTGCAGGCTCGCGGTGCCGCCGCCCTGCAACGAGAGGCTGCCGCCGGCCTTCACGGAGATGTCGGTCGCCTCGATGGACACCGACGTCGACTTGATCTTGACGTCGGTGCTCGACTCGAGCGCGATGCTCCCGCTCGTCTTCAGCGTCGCCTTCGAGGAGCCGGCCGTGAGCTCGATCTGCTCCGGCGCGAGCGCGACCTTCTGACCGGACGAGGTCGTGATCGTGACGGTCTGCTTGGCGTCGTCGAGCTCGATCACGTGGCCCGCCCGCGTGTGCAGGATCGTCTTCGTGATCGCATCGTTCGGGGCCGTCGCCGGCGGACGGTCGGTCCCGTTCCACAGCGAGCCGACGACATAGGGCGAGCGGACGTCGCCGCCGTCGAACCCGACGAGCACCTCGTCGTCGACCTGGGGCATGATCCAGAAGCCGCGCTGCGAGCCGGCGGCGGGCACCGAGACCCGCGCCCACGGCTCGAACCCGGGCAGCCACGGCAGCTGCAGCTGCACGCGGCCCTCGCTCATCGGGTCGACGTTGTCGACCACGAGCGCGAGCGCGAGGCCGTGGACGCGCTCCTCCGGCCCGTCGGAGAACAGGCGCGCGGCGAGCTCGGCGAGGCCGTCCGCCATCAGGCTCCCAGCCGGATCGGGACGGCGCCCTGGTCGGCGAGCGGGATGGAGCCGAACCAGATCTCCTTGCGCACCTGGAAGCTCGTGCGGTAGCCGCCCTCGTCGATCGTGTGGGTCGCCGCGGTGACGCGGTAGAGCCCGCTGAACTGGACGCCGAGCCCCTCGAGCTTGACCACGGCGCCCGGGCGCAGGCGGGCGTCGCCGACGCACGCTCCCGAGCCGGTCAGGCGGTTGTTGAGCTTCGGGAGCAGCCGGCCGACGATCTCGCGCGGCGCCGTCAACGGGTTGAGCGGCCGCTCGATCACGACATCGCCCGCGTCCGAGGTGGCGGGCATCGCCGCCGGGGCGACGTCGAGCGTCAGCTGCATCCGGTCCCAGTCGAAGCCCAACGTGACCGCGAACCCCTGCTTGATCCGCGCGATCCACACGTAGGCGGTGATCGACACGATCTGCCCGACCTTGGTGAGCCGCGGGGCGAACTCGAGCAGCGACCGCCCCCACGCCAGCTCGACGTCCGGCGCGAGGTGGGAGAGCGGCGAGAAGAACCGCAGCTTGTGCCCGCCGAGCGGGTCGCTGTGGTCGATCAGCATGTCCCACCCGTTCTCGGTGCAGATGCGACCGAGGAAGTCGAAGTCGCTCTCGCGCTTCTGCGTCCGGACCGCTTGCTGCTTCACGGTCGGCGCGCCCTCGAGCGACGCGATCGCCTCGGCGCCCCCGAGGATCAGCGAGAGCGCCGCGCCGACGGGGTCGAACTCCGGCGCCAGGAGGTTCTCGCCGGCCACGAGCGCCGCGACGCCCATGTCCGGGATCGGCACGATCGTCGCGCCGGCCGGGATCCCGAAGGTCCGCTTCTTCGTCCCCTTCTGCATCCGCGCGCGCCGGTCCTGCGCGGAGACGGTGAGCGTCGGCACCCCGCCGCTCGGGAACGCCGCCGCCTGCCCGACGATCTCGCCGACGAAGAGCTGCTCGAGCGGATCGGGCGCGTAGCCGAGCGCGAGGGCGAGCTCGCCGTCGAGCGCGAGCAGGGGATGGTCGAGCCAGCGCAACCGCTCGTTGACGAGGGCGAGCTCGACCCGGTCGGCGGCGCCGAACGACGACTCGAGCCGCACGGAGCTGAGCGACGCGCGCAGCTCGGCCGGCGCCGGGCCGCCGCCCAGGCGCAGCGACAGCTCCGGGGCGTAGCGCGGGTTGCTCACGCGAACACCTCGCCGCTCTCGGGGTCGCGGAACGGCAGCGGCGGGATCGCGAGCCGCGTACCCAGGGCGAGCTCGCGCGGGTCGTCGATCCCGTTGCGGATCGCGATCGGCCGCCACATCGCGGGGTCGCCGTACGCGGCGGCGGCGATTCCGGAGATCGTCTCGCCCTGGCCGACGGTGTGGCGCTTCGAGTAGTCCGCCGTCTCCCGCTTGATCTCCTTCGCCTCGAGCTCGACGTTGCGGAACTCGTTGAAAGTCACCTGCAGGCGGGCGCGCACCGGCACGCCGTCGGGGCGGAACATGATGAAGCGCTGGGTCGCCCGGGCGAGGACGCAGGTGAACGTCAGCGACCCCCAGGTGAAGAGCACGATCGGAGGCGCGTGCGTGGTCCGGTCGATGTCCATGAGGCCGACGACCTTGGTCGTCTGGACGCGCACGTCGGAGTCGGCGCCGACGCCGACGTGCTGCTCGCGGGAGTCCACGAGCAGTTCCATCTCGAGCGTCTGCATCCCGCCGTGGGCGAACTGGAGCAGCGGCGCCGAGAGCCCCGGGATCGCCGCCTGCGCCCAGGTGACCTCGCGGTTGACCGTGTACTCCTCCGGGTTGAAGAGGACGCCGACGCGCTCGCCGCTGACGGTGTTCGTGAGGGTGGCCTTCTCGAGCGCCATCTACGGCCGTCCCAGGCGCTCGGCGTGGGCGATGAGCCGGTGGTCGATCGCGGCGACCACCTGGTCGGTGAGGCGGCCGACGTCGACCGCGTCGCGCGCG
>JAOPZQ010000630.1 GCA_025964075.1 Solirubrobacterales bacterium
GCTCGGCCCGCGCGAGGTGGTGCTCGCAGCGCCGCGCGCCTCCTGCGCCGGGGTCGAGCGGGCGGTGGAGGTGGTGGAGCGCGCGCTCGAGGATCGCGGCGCCCCCATCTACGTGCGCAAGCAGATCGTCCACAACGCCCACGTCGTCGCCACGCTGGAGGCGCGCGGGGCGATCTTCGTCGAGGAGCTCGACGAGGTCCCGGCGGGCGCGACCGTGATCTTCTCCGCGCACGGGGTCTCGCCCGCCGTTCGCGCCGACGCCGCCGCGCGCGGGCTCGAGGTCATCGACGCGACCTGTCCGCTCGTAGCGAAGGTCCACGCCGAGGCGCGCCGCTTCTCCACCGCCGGCTTCGACATCGTGCTCGTCGGCCACGAGGGGCACGAGGAGGTCGACGGGACGTTCGGCGAGGCGCCGGCGCGAACCCACGTGATCGCGACGGCCGACGAGGTCGAGCGCCTGGACGTCGCCGATCCGGACCGGGTCGCCTACCTGACGCAGACGACGCTTGCGATCGACGAGACCAAGGAGGTCGTGGACACGCTGCGGACGCGGTTCCCCGGGCTCGTCGGGCCCGCCTCGAGCGACATCTGCTATGCGACGCAGAACCGCCAGGACGCCGTTCGCGCGCTCGCCGAGGACTGCGACGTCGTGCTCGTCGTCGGCTCCGCGAACTCGTCGAACTCCCGTCGCCTCGTCGAAGTCGCCGCGCGCGCCGGCCGTCCGGTCCGGCTCGTCGAGAACGCCGGCGACATCCCCCCCGAGCTGCTCGTCGGCACGCGCCGCGTGGGCCTCACGGCGGGCGCCTCGGCGCCCGAGGCGCTCGTGCAGGAGGTCGTCGACGCCCTCGGCGGCTTGGGCGACGTGTCCGTGCAGGAGCGCGCCGTGGCGACCGAGGACGTCCACTTCAAGCTTCCCCCCGAGATCCGACCAAAGAGATGAGGCCGTGCCCGTCCCCCTGAGACAGTCGGCGCGCATGGGCGCCTACCTGATGAAGCAGAAGCTGCGCCGGCGCGACAAGTTCCCGTTGATCGTCGAGCTCGAGCCGCTCTTCCAGTGCAACCTCGAGTGCGCAGGCTGCGGGAAGATCCAGCACCCCGAGCACGTGCTGCGGCGCCGGATGCCGGTCGACCAGGCCGTGGCCGCGATCGAGGAGTGCGGCGCGCCGATGGTGTCGATCGCCGGGGGCGAGCCGCTGATCCACCCCGAGATCGACGAGATCGTGCGCCAGCTGGTGGCGCGCAAGAAGTTCGTCTACCTGTGCACGAACGCGATCCTGATGGAGAAGAAGCTCGAGAAGTTCGAGCCCTCGCCCTACTTCGCGTGGGCCGTGCACCTGGACGGCCTGAAGGAGCGCCACGACGAGTCGGTGTGCCGCGACGGCATCTTCGACAAGGCGGTCGCGGCGGTCCACGCCGCGAAGGAGCGCGGCTTCCGCGTGACCACGAACACCACGTTCTTCACGAACGACTCGCCGGAGTCGGTCCGCCGGGTGCTCGACTTCCTGAACGACGAGCTCGAGGTCGATCAGATGATGATCTCGCCCGCCTACGCGTACGAGAAGGCGCCCGACCAGGAGCACTTCCTTGGCGTCCGGCAGACCCGCGAGCTCTTCAGCGCGGCGTTCGCCGACGGGCGGCGCAAGCGCTGGCGGCTCAACCACTCGCCGCTGTTCCTCGACTTCCTCGAGGGCAAGGTCGACTTCGCGTGCACGGCGTGGGGGATCCCCAGCTACTCCCTGTTCGGCTGGCAGCGACCGTGCTACCTGATGGCCGACGGCTACACGGAGACCTATCAGGAGCTGCTCGACACGACCGACTGGGACGCCTACGGGCGCGGGCGCGATCCGCGCTGCGAGAACTGCATGGCGCACTGCGGCTACGAGCCGACCGCGGTGCTCGCCACCACGCGCTCGCTCAAGGAGTCGCTGCGGGCGCTGGTCTCCCAGACCTGAGGGTCGTCACACTGTGAGCCGGGGCGCATGCGCGTACTGGTCGTAGAGGACGAAGCGAAGCTGGCGAACCTGCTGCGGCGCGGGCTGCGACGCGAGGGCATGGGCGTGGACGTCGCGCGGAGCGGCGAGGATGCGCTCGTGCGCGCCAGCGCGACCGACTACGACCTCATCCTGCTCGACCTCATGCTCCCGGGCTACGACGGCTTCGAGGTCTGCCGGCGGCTGCGCGCCGACGGCGTGTGGTCCCCGACGCTGATGCTGACGGCGCTCGACGACGTCGAGGACCGCGTGCGCGGGCTCGACAGCGGCGCCGACGACTACCTCGCGAAGCCGTTCTCGTTCGCGGAGCTGCTGGCCCGGATCCGCGCGCTGATGCGCCGCTCCGCCCCGCCGCGCCCCGCGGTGCTGCGCGTCGGCGAGCTGCGGCTCGAACCGGCCGCGCACCGCGTCTGGCGTCGCGACGTCGAGCTCGCGCTGACGTCGCGCGAGTTCGCGCTGCTGGAGTCGTTCATGCGCCTACCGGGCCGGGTCCTCAGCCGGTTCGACCTGCTCGAGCACTTGTGGGACGAC
>JAOPZQ010000635.1 GCA_025964075.1 Solirubrobacterales bacterium
ACCTCGCGCAGCTCCTCCTTGGCCTCGTCCACCCCCGCGAGGTCGTCCCAGCCGATCGGCGGCGCGTCGTCGGGCTTGATCGCCACCGGCTTCGTGCGCGGCATGAACTTCAGGAGGTAGAAGACCCCGACGACGAGGAGGCCCATGAAGATGATGGGCAGCCACGTGACGGCCCACGTCTGGAAGTCGTAGGAGCCGAGGAAGGCGAGCGTCATGCGACCCGCTCAAGCCTCGGGTTGGGCTCGAGGCGGCGCCCGGCCTTCGCGGTCGGCCGGCCGTCGACCATGACCACGTCGGCCGTGTAGTCGTTCTGCCCGCGGATCAGCGAGGAGCCGACGCCGTAGGCGTCCACGGGCACGCCGGCCGCCTCGAAGGCGCGGATCCGCTCGGCGTCGAAGCCGCCCGAGGCGACGATCTTCACTTTGCCGTAGCCGGCGGCGTCGAGCGCCCCGCGGACCTTCTCGACGAGCCGCGGGTTGACCCCGGTCGGCTTGAACGAGCCCATCTCCTCCCACAGCGAGCGGTCGACGAGCGTGTCGCTCGTGTCCAGGCGCACGCCCCACAGCTTGTCGCCGAGCGCCTCGGCCACCTCGAGGGCGGTGCGCACGGAGTCGTTGTCGAAGTCGACGAGCACGGTCACGTTCATGTTCTCGGCGTGTGCGTCGGCGAACTTGATCGCGGCCTTGACCGTGTCGCCCTCGAAAGCCGCGATCAGGCCGTGCGGGACGGTGCCGATCCCGCGGCCGCCCCACCACGAGGCCTGGGCGTCGGTGGACACGCCGATCGCGCCGGCGACGTGCGCGGCCCAGCCGTCGCCGGTCTGGACGAGCCAGTGGTCGTGGCGGGCCGGGAAGTAGAAGATGTCCTTGCCGTTGCCCGCCTCCACGACCTCGCGGACGTTGCGCATCACGAGGCTGCGGCGGGCGAGACAACCGAGGTAGACGGTCTCCAGCTGGAGGAACAGCGTGTAGTCGCCCTCGATCGTCATCACGGTCTCGCGCGGCGCGATCCGGTCGCCCTCGTAGAGCGCGTGGACCTCGAGGTCCTGCCACCCGCCGACCCAGCTCCCGTCGGGCCCGTGGTAGCCGACGCACAGCTTGAGCACGGCGACCGCCTCGTCGATGCCGCCGAGCACCGAGTCCTCGCGCTGGAAGACCTGCATGAGCACGCGCGGGTGGAGCTTCTCGCGCTCGAGCACATCCTTGGTGTGGACGAAGTAGGCGTCCGAGTAGTAGCCCTCGCGGATCCGCTCGACGGGCAGGCGGAAGATCGAGGGTGCGAGGCGGTCACGCACGCGCGTCGTCGCCATGCGGGAAGTCTAGGGTCAGTCCAGCATCCGGCGGGACACGTCGGCGAAGAATCGCGTCGCGAGACCGAGGTCGCGCACGTCGATCCGCTCGTCGGCGGAGTGCACGAGCGGGAAGGCGTCGAAGAGCGACTGGTGGGACTGGGGGAAGAACCCATAGGCGACGAGATCGGGGAACGCCGCGCGGAAGTGGCGCGAGTCGGTGAACGCCGGCAGCATCGTCGGGACGACCAGGCCGTCGGGGTCCTCCTGGCCGACCCACTCCTCGATCGCCATCATCAGCGGGCTCTCCACCGGTGAGCCGTTTCCCACGGTGTGCTCGACGAACTCCACCTCGTAGCCGTCCTCGCCGAGGATCTCGACGAGGCGGCGCCGGGCGTCGTCCTCGCCGAGTCCCGGGGGCGTGCGGCAGTCCACCCGGAGCTCGGCGACGCTCGGGATGACGTTGATCTTCGCCGAGGCGCTGGCCATCGTCGGCGTGAACGTGACGCGCAGGTTCGCCTCGACGAACGCCGCCAGGCGCGGCTCGTGCTCCGCGATGCGCGCGACGGCGCCGGCGGCGTCCTCGGGATCCTCGCCGATCGCCCGCAGGAACGCCAGCGGCGGGTCGGTGAGGTCGACGCCGGGCTGCCCGGTGCGGAACCGGTCGAGGATCGGGCCGAGCTTGAGGAGCGCGTTGTCGCCCATGCGCGGCATCGACGCGTGACCGGCGACGCCGTGCGTGCGCAGGGCGAAGCGGAACACGCCCTTCTCCGCGCACGAGACCCCGTAGAGCCGGCGCCCGTCGTAGGGGATGACCTCGCCGGCGCCCTCGTTCAGCAGGTAGTCGCAGCGGACCTCGTCGGGATGGTTCTGCGTGATCCACTGGGCGCCGAGCCGGCCGCCGGTCTCCTCGTCGACGACGCAGACGACGAGCAGGTCGCCGCGCGGGCGCCATCCGGAGCGGGCGAGCGACGCGGCGGCGACGGCCTCGGCCGCCGTCTGGGACTTCATGTCGAGCGCGCCGCGGCCCCAGACGAAGCCGTCGGCCTCGTCGCCCGACCACGGGTCGTGAGTCCACTCCGACGGCGTCGCCAGCACGGTGTCCATGTGCGAGAGGAGGCAGAGCGTGGGGCCGTCGCCGGTCCCCTTCAGCCGCGCCACGAGGTTCGGGCGCTCGGGCTCGGCGCCGAGCAGCGACACGGCGAGGCCCGCACGTTCGAGATAGCCGGCGAGCCACTCCTGGGCGCTCCGCTCGTCGCCCGGAGGGTTGACGGTGTCGAAGCGCACGAGGCGCTGAAGGACGCGGGTGGCTTCCGCCTGGAGGTCGTCGACCACGAACCGGCATGCTACGCACGTGCCAATCCTGGGCGTCGTCGCGCGAGAGTGGCTGCGCCTGGGCACGATCGGGTTCGGCGGCCCGCCGACGCACATCGCCCTCCTGCGCCGACTGTGCGTGGACGAGCGCGGATGGATGTCCCCGCAGGAGTTCGAGGACGCCGTCGCGGCGTGCAACCTCCTGCCCGGCCCGGCGTCGACGCAGCTGGCGATCTTCTGCGCCGGCCGCGTCGCGGGGCGCTCGGGATGCGTGGTCGGCGGCGTCTGCTTCATCGCCCCCGGCCTGGTCCTGATCCTGGCGCTGGCGGCACTCTTCCTCGCCGCCTCGCCGCCCCACTGGATCCGCGGCGCGGCGGCGGGCGCTGGCGCGGCGGTGGCGGCCGTGGCC
>JAOPZQ010000676.1 GCA_025964075.1 Solirubrobacterales bacterium
TCGGCGGCGGCGATGAGCGCGCGGATCTTCCGCCGCGCGGCGGTCAGCCCCACGCGCCGGCACACCTCGTCGGCGACGTGCAGGTAGTCGACGCCGAGGTCGGCACGGTAGTCGAGGATCGAGACCGCGCGCTCGGCCGACTCGGCGTAGGCGATCGAGGACCTCACGCTCGTGGGGAAGAGGCGGTCGCCGAAGTGGTCCTTCAGCGAGGCGAAGGCCTCGCGGGAGTGCACCGTCCGCATGTCCGCGATGTTGAGGACGACGCCCATCCACTGCAACTCGCCGTTCAGTCCGTCCTTCGCGACCTCGATCACCTCGAGCGCCTGCTCGACGCCCTGCATCGCGAAGTACTGGGCCTCGGCCGAGAGGAGGGCCCAGTCGGCGGCCACGAGCGCGTTGACCGTGAGGAGCCCCAGCGCCGGCGGGCAGTCGACGAGAATCACGTCGTAGTGCTTCTTGACGTCCCGCAGCGCCTTCTTCAGCGTCAGCTCGCGGCCCATCTTCCCGCCGAGGACGAGCTCGGTCTCGGCGAGCGAGAGGTTTGCCGGGAGGACGTCGTCGACGATGGCGTCGGCGGCCTTCGCCTTGCCGAGGAGGACGTCCGCGACGGTCGGCGAGATCTCGGGCGGGACGTCGAAGTAGTCGGAGAGGTTCCCCTGCGGGTCGAGGTCGATCGCCAGCGTGCGCAGATCCGCGCGGCGCAGGACGTCGGTGAGGGTCCGCACCGTCGTCGTCTTCCCGGTGCCGCCCTTCTGGGAGAGGACCGCGATCGTGGTCGCCATCGGACGCGCCACTATAGGGAGGGTTGGGGCAGGGCGCTCAACCGGCGAGCGGACGTTCGCTCGCCGACTCCTGGCGCATCCCCGAGACGATGGGGACGTCCACGAAGCACAGGCGGTGGCGGCCGACGAGGATCTCGTCGCCGTCGCGCAGCGTGCTCCACTCGACGCGCTCGCCGTTGACGAACACGCCGTTGAGGCTGCGGTCGTCCAGCACCCGGACGCCGTCGGGCTGGCGCACGATGAGCGCGTGCCGCCGGGAGACCGTCGGGTCGTCGAAGCGGATGTCCGCGGCGAGGCTGCGGCCGACCCGCGTCCACTCGCGCGTGAGCGCGAACACGCGGACGTCGTCCTCGTCTCGGTAGGCGAGGTACTCGCCGGGGGCGTCGAGGCCGTCGCGCAGCTCGTCGAGCCACGGACCCTCGGCGTCCAGGTGGGCGGGGCTGTCGTCCACCTCGTCCGTGAACAGCGACGCGCGCACGAACTCCTCGGCGCCGCAGCCAGGGCAGGTGGGCAACTCGTCCGCGCCGGATAAAGCGACCACGTAGTCGCAGCCAACGCAGCGGAAGGTGCCGATCCCCGCCATTGTGCCCGTCGTCAGGGACTGCATCTGGTGATTCTCCTCGGCCGGTGATCCCGTCGCGACGCGGGATTAATACTCATTCTACGGGGTCGCAAAAATCTCGGAATTTGCGGAAAACCACAGAGAAGGCGGCTCTGAGGCCGCCGTTTTCTCCCCCCGAGGCGCTACCCGACGGGGTGGGCGGACAAACCCTCCCGACCCTCTGTGAAGGAGTCGATTGTCCGCCGGCGAACAGCCCTCCATGCCCTCGATCACCACCCGCATCTCGCCGTCCCTGGAGCGCCGACTCCTCCAGCGCGGCGTCGGTGCCCTCGTCGCCGGCCGAGCTACCTGCCACGACTGCGGCCGCACGCCGCTCGTCGGAGAGCTGATCCACCACTACGCGAGCGGCCGCATGGCCTGCGCGCTCTGCAAGCGGGTGCGGCGCGAGGACCCGGTCTCCTCCGAGCTCGTCCGGGGCAGCGAGTTCGGACACGCGGTGCGAATCACCGATCGGCCGGCCGCCGCGGCCTAGTGTCATGATCCGCAAATTCGGGGGCAGATTCGCGGCGTCTGGGCGCGCCTGACGCCACCCGCTCGCCCTCACGCACCACCAGTGCTGTCGGGGCGAGCGGGCGGCGTCAGATCACGCCCAGCCGCGCGCGAATCTGAACCCGAGTTTCCGGATCACGACACAAGCAGCGCCCCGCGCGCCGGTACACTGCCGGCCCCGTGGACCCGGTCACCGTCTCCGTCACGATCGCGCGACCCCGTGAGGAGGTCTTCGCGTACCTCGGGGACATCGCGAATCACCCCGAGTTCACCGACCACTTCCTCACGGACTGGCGCCTCACCCGCGTCGACTCCTACGGCCAGGGGGCGGGCGCCCGCTTCAAGGTCGACGCGCCGCTCAACCGGTTCTCCTGGGCCGACCTCACGTTCGTCGAGTTCGAGCCGCCCCACCGGATCGTCGAGCGGGGCCGTGGCGGCAAGTTCAACCGCATCCGCCAGGTGGGTGTGTGGACGCTGACGGCCGGCCCCGGGGACACGACCGACGTCGAGCTCACGCTCGAGACCGAGCCGCGGCTCCCGAGCGACCGCGTGATGGAGCTGCTCGCCGGTCGGTCCTGGTTCAAGCGCAAGCACCGCAAGGCCCTGCGCCGGCTGCGGACGATCCTCGAGGAAGGCCGGGGGCGAGGGCACCGGGCCACGATCGCCGGCGGCTAGTAAATAGAGTCCGACCGATGGCCCGTCTCACCCGCATCGCCCTCCTCCTGTGCGCCGCCGTCTGCGTGGTCGGCCTGAGCGCCTGCTTCAAGAAGGAGCCCCAGCACCACACGGCAGACACCGAGGGGATCTACGTCACCGCCGGCCAGCTGACCTACCAGGTGCAGCTCTCGCGCGAGCTCAACCCGGCGGCAGTCGAGGACCAGGCCTATCTCCGCGGCCTGCCGCCGCTCACGACCCCACCGACCCCCCAGGAGGAGTGGTTCGCGGTCTGGATGCGGACGGAGAACCTGACGCGCAAGACGGCGCCGATGGTGAGCGACTTCGAGATCACCGACACCCAGGGCAACGTGTACCGGCCGCTGCCGCTGACGCCGGCCAACGAGCTGCGCTACATCGCGACGAAGGTCCCCGCGCACACGACCTTCCCGCGGGCCGACTCGCTCGCGTTCTTCTCGCCCACGCAGGGGCAGGAGCTCCTCTTCAAGATCAACGTCAACGCGTACCAGAACCGGCCGCTGACGCTCCACCTGCTCGGCTCCGGCTCGCCGGCGCCGACGCTGGCCGAGGTCACGCTCGACCTGTGACCGAGGACCGGCCGTGGCTGGGCGAGGAGCCGACGGCGCGGCCGGATCCCACGCTGAAGCCGATCCCCAGCGGTCTCGCCGCGTTCACCGCCGTCGCGACGCCGTTCGTCATCTACGGCGTCTCGCGTGACCACGGCGGCGCCCACTGGGTCCTGATCGGCGTGCTCGTGGCCGCGATCGTCGGCCTGGTCGTCATCGCCCTGATCGACCGCTACGGCGGCCATCCGCCGTTCCGGTCGAAGCTGTAGGAAAAAGGGGTCTGACCCCTTTTTCCGCTCAGCGCTTCAGCCCGGCGACGAGGATGTCGTGGGCGGCCGGGGCCGCCGTCGCGCCGCCGGCGCCGGCCTGGACGAGCAGCACGGCGACGCAGATCCGCGGCTTGCCCGCGGGGGCGAACGCCACGAACCACCCGTCCGTGTTCTTCGGGTCCGACGGCTGGGGCGGCGGCGGCTGCGTCCCCGACTGGTCGGCGGGCCGGGTCGTGTCCTTGAGCTCGGCGGTCCCCGTCTTCCCGGCGACCTCGACGCCCGGGATCTGGGCCGCCGTGCCCGTTCCGAACGCCACCACCGCGAGCATCAGCTGACGGACCTTGCGGGCCACGGTGGTGCTCGTCGCGCGGTCGAACCTCGGGTGCGGGTGCACGAGGAGGGTGGGCCGCGGCCGGCGCCCGTGGTCGGCGATCGTGGCGGCGATCGTCGCCATCTCGAGCGTGCTCGCCTGCAGTCGGCCCTGGCCGATCGCCGAGGACCCGACCGCGAGGTTGTCGCCGATGGTCTCGGCCGCGGGGATGGTGGACGTCGCCGCGCCGGCGATGCCCGGGTCGCGGTTGAACCCGAAGCGCTCGGCGGTCGCGACGAGCTTCGCCCCGCCGACCTTGGCGCCGAGCGGGGCGAACACCGAGTTGCACGAGTTCGCGAACGCCTGGACGAACGTGCCGCCGCAGGACTCGCCGTTCGCGTTCTCGAGCGTGCGGCCCTCGAGCACGGCGCCCGTCTGGACGGGGAACGTGTCGGTCATCTTCACGGCGCCGGACTCGAGCGCCGCGGTCGCGGTGACGATCTTGAACGTCGAGCCCGGCGGTTGGAGCGCCGAGTAGGCGACGCCGGCCAGCGCGAGGATCTCGCCCGTCCGCGGGTCCAGCGCGACGGCCCCGCCGTAGCGGCCGGCGAGCGCTGCGATCGCGGCCTGCTCGAGGCGGGAATCGATCGACGTCCGGACCGCCGACGCCTGCCGCGGCGCGCTGCGGGCGAGCGTGCGGTGGCCC
>JAOPZQ010000668.1 GCA_025964075.1 Solirubrobacterales bacterium
TATACCTGGGAGCCATGGGAACCCAACCACTACGGCGACCCTCAGCCCTCAATCGGCGTCTGACCGACTACGAGTGTGTGATGGACGAACGCGACGGCGCGCACCTTCTCGCGCACGGTGATGTCACCGCGTCGGCGTCTTGGCGTGGCCTCGCTCGCGATGGTGATCCTCGGAGTCAGAGCTCACTCGCGCGAGCGAGGCCGTCGCCGCGGCACTGCGGTTTGCTCGCCGCGTGTGTACAGCGCCGCGAACCCCGATTAGGCTCCGAACGTGAATCGGGGCTCACAGCATCGGCGGGCGCTGGCGCTGGACGCCGTGCTCTGCCTGGCGCTGCTGGCCGCTGGCGTACCTCCGACGATGCAGTCCGGCAAGATCGGCGCCGGGACGGCGCTCGACACCGTCCTGCTCCCGACGCTGATCGTCCCGATCCTGTTGCGCCGGAGGTCGCCGGTCCTCGCGGCGGGAGCGTTCGCGGCGGGTTCTGTGGTCAGCGGGATCCCGACGTTCGACCAGTTCCGGGTGATCGTCGCCGTTCCCGTGGCGGCGCTGATCGTCTACCAGCTCGCGCGCGACGGCGAGTCGCGCCATCCGATCCGCGGCCTGCTGCTGATCGCTGCCGGGCTCGCGTTCGTGGGCGCCACCGATGCGACGCTCGAGGGGGTCGCGGGCGAGGGTCGGATGATGCTTTTCTCGCTCCCGTTGATCGTGTGCAGCTGGGTCGGTGGTCGGCTCGTCCGCTCGCGCGAGCGGCTGATCGCTCAGCTCGCTGAGCGATCGGCGCTGCTCGTGCGGCGGCGCGAGGAGACCGCGGGCCTCGCCGTCGATGTCGAGCGCGCGCGTCTCGCCGCCGATCTCGACGCGGCCGCGCGCCTGCGCGTTCAGGCGATCGCGGCGCGGGCGCTGGTCGGATTGGACGACGCAGTCGCCGCCCGCGACGCGTTCGCCGCGATCGAGCACCTTGGTCGCGACTCGCTCGACGAGATGCGCGCCCTGCTCGGCGTGCTGCGCAGCGACGGGGGCGGCGGGTATGGCTGAGGCCGCTAAGCGGCTCGCGTCCTGGCGCTGGTTCGCTCCGGCGCTCGCGGTCGCCCTCACCGCCGCCTCCCTGATCGAGATCGTCGCCCACTCGCGCGGTGAGCGCCTCCGCACGGCGGCCCTCGTCGTCGCGTTCGGCGCGGTACTCGCGGTCCGCACACGCCGCCCGGCCGGGGCGCTCGTGGCGGCCTCCGTCCTGCTGGTCACCTACCCGCACTTCGACAGGCACGCGCCCCAGCTGCTGTTCGCGATGGCGGTGGTGCTCACGTACTCGTGCGGCGCGCACGCCTCGCGCCCACGCGGACTGGCCGCGCTCGGCCTCCTGGCCGCCGCGATCCAGATCGGCATGGGCTTCAAGGACTTCCCGAACGTCGAGATCGCCCTGTTCACCGTCGCGCCGTGGCTGGTCGGGCATGAGGTCCGGACGCGGCGCGAGCTCGCTGCGGCACTTGCGCAGCGCAACCGCGACCTCGAGGGCGAGGAGGAGCGCTTTGCCGCCCTGTCGGTGCGGCGCGACCGTCTGCGGATCGCCGCGGAGCTGCACGACGTCGTCGGCCACCGGCTCGCCGTCATCGTCGTTCAGGCGCAGGCCGGCGAGCGCGCCCGCGACGCGGCGACCCGCGCCGAGGTCCTCGCCGCGATCGGTCAGACCGCCGGCGAGGCGCTGTCGGAGATGAGCGAGCTCGTCGAGGCGCTCGACGCCGACGCGGGCGAGGACCCCGGCGGCCTCGGGAGGCTGCGCGTCCTGCTCGACGACGCCGACGTCGGCGGCATCGCCGTCAGCTCGACGCTGCCGCCACCCGACGCGCCGATGCCCAGTGCGGTCGAGGACGCCGCCTACCGGATCGTGCGCGAAGGCCTGACGAACGCGATCAAGCACGCCCCCGGGGCCCAGCTCCAGGTCCGCGTCGTGCTCGACGAAGCGGCGTTGCAGGTCGAGGTCTCCGATTCCGGCGCCGCAAATCCCTCCACGATCGCTAACACGGGATCGGGCATGGGACTGACCGGCATGCGTCAGCGCGTCGAGGCGCTCGGCGGGAACCTGCACGCCGGCCGCGCCGCACCTGGCGGGTGGACAGTCAGCGCCTGGCTGCCGACCGTGCCTCAGCCGTCGCTCGACGGCTGACCGATGAGCCCCGTCTGGTAGGCGAGGACCACGGCCTGGACCCGGTCGCGCAAGTCGAGCTTCGACAGCACATGCGCGACGTGGCTCTTGACCGTGTGCTCGGTAAGCACCAGCTCGGCGGCGATCTCGGCGTTCGACATCCCGCGCGCGACGAGGCGCAGCACCTCCAACTCGCGCGAGGTCAGCGCTTCGAGCGCCGGGGGGACACGATCGGTGCCCGAACCCGCCGCCGTAGCGAAGCGCGCGATCAAGCGGCGCGTGATCGCCGGCTCCAACAGCGCCTCGCCCGCCGCCACCACGCGCACCGCATCGAGGAGACGATCCGCGGGCGTGTCCTTGAGCAGAAACCCGCTCGCGCCCACGCGCAGCGCCTCGTAGATGTACTGATCGAGGTCGAAGGTCGTCAGCATGATCACCGCGGTCTCGATCTCGGGGTCCGAGAGCAGCTGCTCGGCGGCCTGGAGCCCGTCGAGCTCGGGCATCCGGATGTCCATCAGCACGACATCGGGGCGCCGGCGACGCACGACGTCGATCGCGCTGCGCCCGTCGGGCGCCTCGCCGACGACCGTGATGTCAGGCTCGGCCTCCAGGATCACGCGAAAGCCCGTGCGCAGCAGGCGCTCGTCGTCGACGATTACGGTCGTGATCTTCGCGCTCGGCTCTTCGTAAGCCGCCAGCGCGGGCCGCTCCTCCTCGCGCCAGAGCACGCGCGCCGTCGCGACTCGATCATCGAGACCGCGCAGCTTCAGCGCACCCGCCGGCTGTACGGACTCCCTCAGTCGCGGACCGGCGATCCGACAGACGACCTCGGTGGCGAGGATCTCACCCGACTCCGCCGCGTCGCAGAGCCGGCTGGCGACGATCACCGGCGTGCCGTAGAGATCCTCGCCGTCGCGCAGCGGCTCACCCGCGTCGAGGCCTACACGCACCGCCAGCCCCTCGGCAGCGCCGGTCGTCGCCCGCTGCATCACGACCGCGCAGCGCAACGCGCCGACGGCGCTCGCGAACGCCACCATCAACCCGTCGCCCGTCGACTTGACCTCCCGGCCGCCATGCTCGGCGACCGCCGCGCGCAAGGTCGCGAAGTGCTCGCGACGCAGCACGTCGGCCGCCTCATCCCCCCGCCGCGCGAACAGCGACGTCGAACCGACGAGGTCGGTGAACAGGATCGTGACAATCGACTCCTCCACAGCTGCCGAGCATCATCCCCGGTCCAGGCCACGCCGTCACCCCCGCGCGAGATCCGTGACGTAGGGATTGGGCTCCCATGGCTCCCAGGTGCATCGAGGACAGGGCGGTCAGCGGACCGCCGGACATCGAGCGGTGTTCTGCCTACGTTGCGACTGCGGGGCGGCGTGGTCGCTCGCGTCTCAGGCTCGCGATGTAGCGGGCGGCGTCGACGAGAAACGGGTGACGGTCACCGAAGTCGCGGCTGCGTCTTCCTGCCTCCTTCTGGGCCACGGCGACTTGCTGTGCGCGGGGCGGAAGCTCCACGCGTCCGCGGAGTACCTCTGCGGTCCAGGCGGCTTGGGCCTCGGCGATCTGCAGCAGGGCTCGGTGGGCTTCTACGAGTCCCACGAAGTAGAGATCAGGCACTCGCGGGTGTGCGATGCCGTGGTAGAGGGGATGCTTGTCCGGACGGGCGTGGGCGGGCAGGAATTCGGTCGGGAGCTCAAACCCGGTCGCGTGGACGATCACGTCCGCTCTGGTGGTGCTCCCATCGGTGAAGCGGATTTCGTCGCCCTCGACGCGGTCGATTCCTGGGCGGATGTCGATGAGTCCGCGCCGAACGGCGCGGGGAAACGCGTCAGAGATCGCGATGATGTCGTCACCGCAGCGACGGGTGGGGCGTGGGATGCCGTGGCGGCGCAGACCACCGGTCGTCAGTGTGCACAACCCCGCGATGGTCCGGCGTCGCATGCTCCACGGCACGACCCGAGCGAGCGTGGGGTTATCGAGCCAGTCGAGCGGGAAGCCGGCGAGCCGCCGCGTCATCGCCCACATCGGGGTTCGCACGGCCACGACCACGCTGCGGGCGTGCTCTGCCACTTCGCCAGCAACCTCGCCGCCCGAGGTCCCGAGACCGATGACGACGACGTCGCGGTCCTTGAAGCGCTCCGGGGTTCGATACGACGCACTGTGAAGTTGCTCGCCGGCGAAGTGGCCTGTGAGCGGGGCCAAGCGAGGCCGGCCGTTGACGCCAAGCGCGCATATGAGCGCGCGATACCGGCGCTCCTCGCCGCCGTCGCTTCGAAGTGTCCAGACCCCGTCGGCATGATTCGCGGCCGCGACACGCCATCCCAGATGCAGGCGCTGGCGAATGTCCTCGCTATCGACGATGGATTCGAGATACCCAAGCATCTCGTCGTGCGGCGCGTACTCCCACGGCCGCCCGCCCATCCGTCTGCCGCTCAGCTGCATGCGTAGCTTGCTCGTATTCGCTACGAGGGATTCGTAACACGCTGAGCCGTCCCCGGACGGGTCGTAGCGCCAAGTGCCTCCGACGCCATCGCGAGCCTCGAGAACCTCGAACTCGATCCCCGCCCGCTGAAGCGCCGTGCCAACGGCGATCCCCGACCCCCCGGCGCCAACGACACCGACCGCACCTTCCGCCGAAACGCTCACCGAACAACACTCTCCGACCGACTGGCTGATGTCAACGAGAGGCCCGCGGCGAGGGCCTGCTCGATCTTGGCGGCGGTCGTGGAGAGCGCGGCCACCAACGTCGGAAGTTTGTCGCGGTTGAACCGCGCGGCGGGCATCGAGATCGAGACGGCTGCTGCGGGGTGGCCGTCGGGATCGGGCAGTGCGATGCCAATCGCGGTGAGGCCGGGTTCCGTCTGCTGGTCGTTGAGGGCGTAGCCGCGCTTGCGGATCACGGCGAGTTCGCGTCGCAGGCGCGCGACATCGACGTCGGCCCGGGACGCGTAGAGCGCCTCGAAGGCCGAGGCGCCCAGCGAAGCCAGGAGCGCCTTGCCTCCCGAAGCGAGGTGGGCGGGAAGGGCCAGCCCGGCCCGGTCGCCCACGCGAAGCACCTGGCGACACTCGACCGTGGCGATGAACCGGACCTCGTCCCCGACCAGCACCATCACGTTGGCTGACTCCTCGACCCGCTCGACGAGCTCCTGCAGGTGCGGCAACGCCGCGCGGCGCATAAGGACGGTGGGCGCCTCGGACGGCTCGACGGCGCGCAGGACCGGCCCCGGGTGGTAGCGGCGGTCGTCGCCCTGCTCGGCGAAGTCGCGGTAGACGAGCATCGCTAGCAGCCGGTGCGCGGTCGACAGGGACACGCCGAGCAGCTCGGCGGCGTCCGTGACGCGCAGCGGCGCTTGCTGCTGCAGGAGCTGCGCGAGATGCAGTGCGTGGTCCACGGACTCGATCGCGTATGCGGGTTTATTCTACACAGTAGAAAAGGCTATCCCATCGTGAAGAAGTATGCGAACCTGTGAGGCATGTCACGGACCACTGCACAGCCATCAAGTCTGCTCATCGTCGGCGGCGGCGTCGGCGGCCTCGCGTGCGCGCTGGCCGTGGCGCAGGCCGGCGGCCGCGTGCACGTGCTCGAGCAGGCGCCCGCGTTCGGCGAGGTCGTCGCCGGCATCCAGCTCGGGCCGAACGCGACCGCGGTGCTCGACCGCCTGGGCGTGCTCGAGGCGCTCTCGCAGGACGCCGTCTTCCCGAACCGGGTCGTGCTCATGGACGCCGTCGCGGAGACCCCGATCACCGCGCTGGACGTCGGCGCGAGCTTCCGCGAGCGCTACGGGCACCCGTATCTGGTGGCCCACCGCGTCGATCTGCACCGGGTGCTACTCGACGCCTGCCGAGCGCACGCGTTGATCACGCTGGAGACCGGCAAGACCGTGACGGCGGTCGAGGACCTGATCGACGGCGCGCGGGTCACCTGCGCCGATGGCTCGGTCTACGAGGTCGAGGCGCTCGTCGGCGCCGACGGCCTGTGGTCGACGGTGCGGCGCCTGCTGAGCGACGACGAGCCGGTCTGCTCGCGGTACGTCGCCTACCGCGGAACGCTGCCGATGACGCAGGCCACCGAGCACGCCGAGATCGACGACGTCGTGATGTGGGCCGGGCCGGACATGCACCTCGTCCAGTACCCCGTCCGGCGCGGCGAGCTCTACAACAACGTCGCCGTCTTCAAGAGCCCGTCCTACATCGAGGGCTCCGACGACTGGGGTGGCCCGGAGGAGCTCGACGCGTGCTTCGGTGCGCTGTGCCGCGGGGTCCGCGACGCGCGCGGGATGCTCCTGCGCCATCGTCTCTGGCCGATGTTCGACGCGCTGCCGATCGGCAACTGGACGC